>JAGQVF010000259.1 GCA_020438135.1 Bacteroidales bacterium
GCCGCGTTTGGTTTAAAGTACCGGATTCGGTTCGGATCAACCTCAACGGTAAAAGACCGGAAGGCGTATCGGCCAAAGATATTGTACTTAATTTACTGAAGCGATTCGGAGCCAATTCGCTGCTCGGGTGTTCGGTTGAAATTTACGGCGAAGAAGTCGATAAATTCACCCTTGACGAGCGAATTACGATCTCCTCGATGGGAACCGAGATGGGTACCATCATCATACTTTTCGCTCCCAATGCGGAAGTGCTGGATTATTGTTCAAGAGCCACAGGCCACCGTATCGACGGAGTTTTTGCTGATGCCGATGCCAACTACAAAGAAGTGCATGAGGTTGATCTATCAGCATTCGTCCCGATGGTTTCCTTACCTGGAAAACCGCATGACACTGTCAACATTCTTGAAGTGAAAAAGGTGAAGATCGATTCGGCATTTGTGGGGAGCTGCACCAACGGCCGGATGGAGGACTTGCGCGAGGTAGCACGCGTACTCAAAGGTCGCAAAGTAGCTCCGGGAGTGGTTCTGAAGATCGTTCCCACAACCAACGATATATGGAATCAATGCCTCGAAGAAGGATTGATCAAGGTATTTAAAGATGCCGGTGCGCTTGTTTCCAATGCCGGATGCGCCGGATGTGCTGCCGGTCAGGTCGGACAAAACGGTCCGGGTGAGATCACGGTCAGTACCGGAAACAGAAATTTCCCCGGAAAGCAGGGCAAAGGCAGTGTTTACCTCGCTTCACCGGCAACAGTGGCAGCTTCAGCCGTGGCCGGTTATATCACCACTGTGGATGAGATACCGGAACAACCGGCAGTTTTCGATATGGATGAAAAACTGGATCGGGTCGAAAAAGCGATGCATGAGAAAAAGCCGGAACACAAATCGACCATTGTGGAAGGCCGCGTTTGGGTGATCAAAGAAGACAACATCGATACCGATATGATTTTCCACAATCGTTATCTCACCATCACCAACATCGAGGAGATGGGGCAATACACTTTCGACAACCTCGAAGGATATGAAGATTTTGCCAAAAAAGCACAACCGGGCGATATTGTTTTGGTACAGAAAAATTTCGGAAGCGGCAGTTCACGGCAGCAGGCGGTGGATTGTTTCAAATCGCTCGGCGTACAAGCCGTCCTTGCTGAATCTTTCGGGGCAATTTATGAACGAAATGCGATCAATGCTGCATTTCCCATTCTGACTTACGAAACGCTCGAAGGCCTTGATCTGAAAGATGGTGATAAAATCAAAGTGAATTTCGAAACCGGCGAGATCACTAATCTCGAAAACAACAAGGCAATGCATGTCAATCCATTCTCAGAAGTTCAGTTGGAAATATATCAGAATGGCGGTTTGTTTTAAAGTGTAAAACATTCCACCTGAATCCATAATAAAGCCGTCACGTGTGTGGCGGTTTTTTTTATTCTAATTTTGTATCATTCTTTACCTCTATTTCGTTGCAACATTGGCATGAAAAGAAATTTTGGCGACAGGCAATATATCATCATTATCATCTTTGCTTTAACGGGGTTGATCTTCCTTGTGAGGCTTTTCTGGCTTCAGGTGATCGACGACCGATATATTTTATCGGCAGAAAGCAATGTTCTTCAGAAAAATATCATTTATCCGAACCGTGGACTGATCTACGACAGAAACGGGATTCTCATGGTTTATGATGAAGCGGCGTACGACCTGATGGTTGTTCCGGGACAGGTAAAGGAGATTGATACCGCTGCATTTTGTTCGCTGCTTAACATCACCGATTCGGTATTCAGGGTAAAAATGAATAAAGCCCGCAAATACTCCTGGTATAAACCATCCTTATTTTTAGCGCAGATCGGGAAGGAAGAATTCGGGTTCATCGAGGAAAAGATGTATAAATATCCCGGTTTTTTTGTTCAGTCACGTTCGCTTCGAAAATATCCCCTGCCGGTTGCTGCTCACACCCTGGGTTACATCGGCGAAGTGAACAATTCAGATATCGAAAAGGACAACTACTATCGAAGTGGTGATTATATCGGCAAAAGCGGACTTGAAAAGTTTTATGAAAAACAACTGCGTGGCCGAAAAGGGCTTGAAGTGGTAATGGTGGATGTGCACAACCGCGAACAGGGTAGCTACCGGGGCGGTCGCTACGATTCTGTGCCGGTGCCCGGAAAAAGTCTCTACCTGTCGATTGACGCTACGTTACAAGCATATGGGGAGCTCTTGATGCAAAACAAGATCGGGAGCATTGTAGCCATCGAACCCAAAACAGGCGAAGTTCTTTGTTTTGTCACAAGTCCCACCTACGATCCCAATTTACTGGTGGGCCGCATTCGCGGAAGCAATTACAAATCGCTTACAGAGGACAGCCTCAAACCGCTTCTCAACCGGGCCATCATGGGAAACTATCCGCCCGGGTCCACTTTTAAAATGGTGAATGCACTGGTTGGTTTGCAGGAAGGAGTTTTGCATGAGTATACCAGTTATTCCTGCTACGGACCGGCTTCAAGCCCGATCCGCTGCACCCACGATCACATTTCGCCGCTTGAGTTGCAGGAGGCGATCGAACAATCCTGCAATCCTTATTTCTGGAATGTTTATAGAAGCATGATCTCCAACCCCACATACGGATCCACAAAAGAAGCATATAAGGTTTGGCGAAACCATGTGATGAGCCTCGGTTTTGGAGCGAAATTCTCTACCGATATTCCGTTTGAGCTTTCGGGAAACATTCCCTCAGCAGAATATTATGATAAAGTGTATTACGAGGGTCACTGGAACGCATTGACCATCCGGTCGCTGGCCATCGGGCAGGGCGAAATTCTTGTTACACCGCTGCAACTGGCCAATCTCGCTGTGGTAATCGCCAACAAAGGCTATTATTATCCACCCCACCTGGTTGAATCGCTCGGAACGAAAAACAATTACATCGAAGCATACAATACAAGAATAAATTCAACCATCGATTCATCCCATTTTAATGTAGTCCAGGAGGCGATGCTGGAGGTGTTTGAAGGCGACCACGGTACGGCCCGCTGGTCGAAATTACCGGGTGTAAAAATCTGTGGAAAGACAGGTACGGTGCAAAATCCGCATGGTGAAGACCATTCCATGTTCATTGCTTTTGCGCCCAAAGAAAATCCGAAAATTGCCATGTCGGTGATTGTTGAAAATTCGGGTTATGGCTCCACCTGGGCAGCTCCCATTGCCAGTTTGATGATCGAAAAATATTTGAACGATACGATTTCACGGCCCATGATTGAAAACCGGATTTTGAACGGAAACCTGATCACGAAAGAATGAGAGAACGGAAAAGCATATTGCAAAACCTCGACTGGACCACCATCCTGCTCTATTTTCTGCTGGTGATCATCGGTTGGATAAATATTCATGCTGCCGTTTATTCCGAAGCGCACAGCAGTTTATTTGATTTTTCACACAATTCAGGAAAACAATTGATCTGGATCGGTACATCCATCCTTATCGCTGCTGTGATCCTGATCATCGATGCCAAATTTTTCTCTGCATTTGCCTATCCGATCTACATACTGATAATTATGCTGTTGATGGGAGTGTTGATTGGAGGGAAAGAGATCGCCGGTTCAAAATCGTGGTTTCAGATCGGTTCATTTTCATTGCAACCGGCTGAATTTGCAAAATTTGCCACAGCCCTTGCCCTGGCTCGTTTTTTAAGCAAGATCGATATCAATTTCAGAGATTGGTCAACCCGGATACTGGCAGCCTTTATTATTTTCATTCCGGCCGGATTGATACTGTTGCAGCACGACACCGGTTCTGCCCTGGTCTTCAGCGCACTTGTCCTGGTTTTATTTCGGGAAGGTTTATCCGGTAAACTTTTGTGGCTGGGCCTTTTTGTTGCGTTTCTGTTTATCATCGCCCTGCTGTTCAATAAATTTATTATTATCGGTGTTTTAGCTGCCATTGCGGTTTTAGCCATAGTTCTGAATAAATATTTCCGAAAAAGGTGGCTTATCATTACCGGTATTTTCCTGCTTGCTTCCGGATATGTTTACAGCGTGGATTATGCCTTTGAAAATATTCTCGAAGATCATCAGCGTAAACGGATCAATGTTTTGCTCGGTATCGAAACCGATATTCATGGTGCGGGATACAACGTACATCAATCCAAAATTGCTATTGGTTCGGGAGGTATCACCGGCAAAGGATTTTTAAACGGCACACAAACCAAATTCAATTTTGTACCCGAACAAAGTACGGATTTCATCTTTTGCACCATTGGTGAAGAG
This sequence comes from Bacteroidales bacterium, assembly GCA_020438135.1. Classification (GTDB taxonomy): domain Bacteria; phylum Bacteroidota; class Bacteroidia; order Bacteroidales; family JAADJA01; genus JAADJA01. Next base: position 4,259 of record JAGQVF010000259.1, read on the forward strand.
TGGGGTTTTATCGGCAGTTTGGTTCTTATTCTTCTGTTTATCGGATTGTTAACGCGAATTGTATTTATCGCTGAAAGGCAACGATCAAAATTCAGCCGGATTTACGGATATGGAGTGGCTTCGATCATCTTTTTCCATTTTGCCGTCAATATCGGGATGACCATCGGCCTTTTTCCGGTGATCGGAATTCCCCTACCTTTTATTTCGTATGGTGGTTCTTCGTTGTGGGGATTTACAATCCTGCTTTTCATTTTCCTGAAACAGGATTCGGTGAGGCTTGAACTGTTGTAAATGAAATGTTATGATCGAACCTGAAAAGTTACTGGAACAAGCTAAACTAAAGTTCTCTGAAAACCGGAAATTCGTCGCCCGTTTAAAATCCAGGAAACCAAAAGACCTTGACGAAACCACCCATCAATTGCACTTTGATGCTTTCCATAAAATCAACTGCCTCGATTGTGGGAACTGTTGCAAAACACTGGGCCCGAGGATCGTCGAAAAAGACATCGACCGCATCTCCAAATCTCTTCACCTCAGGCCGAATGAATTTATAAAAAAATTCCTCCGTGTCGACGAAGACGGCGATTACGTTTTCAAATCAATGCCATGTCCGTTTTTAGGAGCGGATAATTATTGCAGCGTTTACGAAGTGAGACCAAAAGCATGTGCCGGTTATCCACATACCGATCAACGGAAAATTCATCAAATCCTGGATTTGACCTTAAAAAATACGAAAACTTGTCCTGCAGTATTTGAGATCATTGAAAATCTAAAAGATAATTACCTAAGTCCTTAGTTAATTTTATGTACACTTATTTCCTATTTTTGTAATAATCATGAATGATAAAAAGCAAATTGAATATTGGTTAAATGGGGCAACTGAAGATCTGAAGACTGCAGAATTACTGGTCCAAAATAACCGTTTACTTCATGGCTTGTTTTGGTGTCATTTGTCGATTGAAAAAATTATGAAAGCCCACGTTGTCCGATGCACTTCGGAAATTCCCCCAAAAACACACAATTTGATCTGGCTGCTGGATAAAACAGATTTACAGTTATCAGTAAAGCATATTAACCTTTTGGGAGAATTAATGATCTATCAATTAGAAGGTAGATACCCTGATAGATATCCAAAACCTCCGGGAAAAAATATTGCTGATGACATTCTTGAATTAACTAAAGATCTTTACCAATGGTTAGTGAAGAAATTTTAAAAGCTGCAAAAAAATATATTCATCTTTTAAACGGAGATGGCTTTAAAATAAATAAAGCTTTCCTTTACGGAAGTTATGCAACAGGAAAAGCCACACGGTCGAGCGATATAGATCTCATGCTGATTTCATCCTATGAGATCGAAAATGATCTGGAAAAAAAATCACGAGCATGGGTATTAACACGTCAGGTTGACTCCCGAATTGAACCTTATATAGTTTCCTTTGAGCGTTTTGCAAATGATGATGTGTCACCCGTTATTGAAATGGTCCGCAGAGAAGGAATTGAAATTGATTTTAGCAATTGAAGTTGATTCACATATAAGGAAATAACCATATTCAATCCGCATGAGTTAATAAACAGATTATTTCACAATAAAAAATCCATCACTTCCGATTTTTTGATATAGAGGCATCAGCATGTACCCATCAAGCGGTGCCAGCACCTTTTCACCATTCAGATTGGCAAGGTGCTCACCCTTTGTAATTTTCTGAAAATTGGTATACCCCGGATTCATCTTAAATTGTGAGGCATCTTCCAGCGTAAACCTGTACACCAGTTCCATTTTTTGAGGCAGACCGTTGGCGGTTTGTTTTAATCGGTTGCGGTGGTTATCAATTCCCGGAATATTCCCTTCATCAAGACAACCAGCAGAAACCAGGGTAACAAATAGTGCCGAGATCATATTATCGACCGATTCGTGTGCTTCGTGATTACCGGCCTCAAAAGCAAGTGTATCGATGCCTTTGCTTCCGTAATAATTCACGGCTGTGTTAGGAAGCACCTGGGCAAGCCTGTTCACGAAAGGCACTCCGAGATCGCCGGCAATTTTTCTGGCATGGGTTTGCCCGGAAGGCATAGCAAAGATCCCCGATTTCGCCGAAAAGGTATGAAGGTCAAGCAACAGGCAATCTCCATTCGTTTGTTGGCAAAGCCGATTCAATTCCGTATGGAGCGACTTCAACTCAGCGATCTCCCTAACGCTGTCGTCATCGGATTGGAGGTATTCATCCGTCCAGAGCCTGTTCAGGTCTTTGTCAACAAACCGTACATTTTTTTGGATGGCAGGCAAATTTCCCTTCAGCGCAGTAACAAATCCGTTTACTTTCAAACCATTTTTGCGGATAAAATCGAAAACGTATTCCGATGCATAAATGCCGGCCGGTTCATTGCCATGCATACCTGCAATAATGATGATGGAAGGACCGGATTCCGGCAACCCCATTTCCCCGATATATCTTTGTTGATCTTTTTGTTCCCTCATATAGCGGCTGCAAAAATAGGAAGTTTCGGAGAAATCAATGATAAATCTCCTTTTCAAAAAAATCAAAACCCATACATCAAAAAACGAATAAATCCAAAACAGAGCCGCCATTATCGATTCACCGGTTTGCTTATTGTAATTTCAGATTTGGGCATTATTTGGTATTTATTATTTGCATTTTGCGTTTTATATTTTCGGTCTGCTTTTCATCCTGCTTAACAATCAGCAACCTTTACCGCATCCGGTCAAACAACCGTTTGCTCAACCTGAAAAACTCAGCTTCGGTGACAATCCCGACCAGCTCGTTGTTTTTAATAACCGGCAAACATCCGATCTGATTTTTATCCATTAGGTCGATGGCAACAGATATTTTGTCATCCGGTTTTACCACAATCGGCTCTCTGATCATGATCTCTTCAATATTAATTTTGGTAGTATCCACTTTTTTAATGTTTTTACGCAAATAGCGAAGCAAAAGTCTTGCGGTTACCAGCCCTACCATTTTCCCTTTTTCATCTTCCACCGGCACATATCGAATGCGGCTCCAGTCCATCATATCGATCACCAGCTCGATCACATCATCTGGATGAACTGTAAAAACATCGGTTTCCATGAATTCTTCAACAAGAATATCGACCGGTTTCCAATGCA
>JAGQVF010000260.1 GCA_020438135.1 Bacteroidales bacterium
GTTTGCCGCTGCGATTCGATGATCTGTTGCTGAAGGCCCATGATCTCCTTCTCTTTTTTGGTTTGGTTCCAGTCCCAGAAATTCCAGGAGAGTTTTGCTCCGACTATATAAAAATCGGTAAATTCATTTTTCAGCATGTCGAATCCCGGGCGACCGTATCCCGCTTGACCGAAAGCAGAGAGTCGGGGAAGGGTCCTGGAACCGGTCAGCTTTTTGGAAGCCTCGAGTTTCTCCTGCTGCAACGAAAAAAGTGTCATTTCAGGACGGTTGTTTTCCGGTGTACCGGTGTTGACCTCAATTTCAGGAACAATAAATTCTGCATCGTTCGAAATGGTCATTCCGGTAAATTTTTCCATGATGCGGATGGATGCCTCCAGGTTGGCTTCTACCTCACTGACCGATTGTTCGATCTTTAAAATTTCCGCTTTCAGTACATTTTCATTGGTTGCCAGCAACACGCCATTTTCCACGCCCGACTTTACCTCTTTGATCTTAGCGTTGAGGTTATCAAGATGTAGCTGTAAAATTTCTTTGTTGGATCGCTGCAGCAGTATGGCAAAATATATCAGGTTGATCCGTTCTTTCAGGTTGTGATATTCCACCTGCAGATTTTGCTTATCGATCTTCATACCGATATCTTCCACCTGTTTCTGATTTTTCGTCTGACTGCCGTCGTAAATGATCTGGTTTACATCCAGGGTCAGTTTGTACCAGTCTTTTGAAAGCGGCTCGATCGAAAATGCCGGAATCTCCTGTATCGGCACTTTGGTCACATCCGACTGATAACTGGCCTGCCCGTTTACGGCCATTTTGGGGAGGTATGTTTTGTTGAGCTTTTCGATGGTTAAATCGTTCGCTGATTGAAGGAGTTGTTCCTGTTGCGACAGAGGATAGTAGGCGATGGCTTTATCGTAGCATTCCTCGAGGGTGATGGCTTGTTGCGCCATAGCCTGCAGTGATAAAAGTCCCAAAATCCATATAAAGATCAGTCTGTTCATTTTTTGATGGCATTGATGATAAATTGTGAAGCCTCGGTTTTGCGTTCTTCGATAAACTGATCGAAGTAGCCGGGTTTTTTACTGAATATAATGTTTTTGATGATTGGTGATGCGACAAACGGAAAAATGCAGAGCGCCAGCATGTTTACGATGAGTTGGTAGGGATTGATGGGATGAATGGTGCCTTTGTTTACCTCTTGTTCCACCTGATCGATAAACACCTGTGGATCAACACCGATGTCGGAGATCATTGTGACGATCCGGCCCGGATTCCGACTTAGTTCGTGCAGGATAAACCCCGGAATGTACGGGTTTTTCTGAAAGACAATGATGTATTCCCTGACAAAGGTTTCGATCTTGTCGAACAGCGGAATGTCCGATTTTATGAGTTGAACGATGTGGGGAACCAGTTCAAAAAAAGCATCCCTGAAAACCCCCTCAAACAACTTGTCTTTGCTGCGGTAATAATAGTGTAACAGGGCTTTGTTGATCCCCGCCTCATCCGCTATTTCCTGCATCCGTGCACCTTCGAAGCCTTTCTCGATAAATACCACCCTTGCTGCTTCCAGTATCTTTTGTTCTGTATTTAAATCTTTTTCCGACATAATTGATCGTGTAGTTTAAATAAACAGTTTAACTAAATGGTTAAACCTATTGGGCAAAAGTACAATTTTGAAAATGCGTTTGTCAAGTTTTTTTTGATAAAATTTTACAGATGTATTGTGGAAGCCACTGATTACAATGATTACACTGAAAATATAGATTTAAAGTATTAGCTACAACTCTATTGATTGACGAACATAATTACACTGATCCTAATAGATTTTAGGAATGTTAAAATTTAACAGATTACAGGGATATGTGCATTTTTCACAGAGTAGTCAATTGATAATCAGTGGAGACCTGAAGCATTGGATTGGTTGTAATGACGCCATTCATCGCATCTTTGCTGACAGGAATGCATCGACTTTTACGCAGAAACGCGATTCATCTGGATGGATGTGG
>JAGQVF010000261.1 GCA_020438135.1 Bacteroidales bacterium
GCTGTATCGTTGTGAAGGGTTACCGAGTTTCCGTAAACCGTAGCACTGAGTGTTCCGTTTCCCTGGGAAGGGCATTGGCCCATCAGGTTTACATAAATGGAAAGGAATAAGGCAAGGGGTACAAGTGTTTTCTGGAATTTCATGACGTATCAGATTAATTGATAAACCTTGTTAATTTTGATTGCCCTACAAATATACGGCTCATTTGCCTGAATGTCAAATGGGATTTATATTTTGTTTTTGAATATGCATGATTTGCAGACGAATCTCAGGTTATTTGAAATTGTTCGTACGGTGAGATTTCACTTGTTAAATATCTGTTAAACAACGGATATATTAGCTTATACGACATATGTTTGAGTAATTTTATCGAAAATCAAAATAACTTCTACCATCATGAAAAACGTATATCAAACGCTTATAACAATTCTTGTAACCACAGCTATTTTTTGCCATTCCGGTTCTGTCCCGGCACAAAATGGTTTTCAAAACCAGGGCATCTCTGCCAAAACAGATAACAGCTCGGAATGTAATTGTGTGGATCCTGCACTGTTTGACCCTGAGAAATCTTCCACCGTTGATACCGTTACCTGCTATAACTGGCCCTACAATGGTGAGGATTGGAATGTGCAGTCGATCACCATCCGCACTTTTGATGAAAACGGGCATGTGGTGGATGCAATCTTAAAAAATTATGATATCGGGAATGATCTTTTTACACAGGTCAGGCATTATACATACGATTTTTATGAAACCGGAAAACTGAAAGAAGAAACCTGGCAAAACTGGAATCCGGATTTGAATGGTGGTTCATGGAGCAATATGCAAAAACAATATTACGAATACGATGAAGCCGGAAAGGTAACATTTACCCATAGCTGGTTTTCAGATTTTAATACAACTGAATGGGAAGATGGTGTAAAAGAGTTTTATTCGTACAACAGTTTTGATAAAAAAGATACGGTTATCACCAAGTACTGGAACTATATCCAAAACGATTGGTATTACTCTTACAGACACAGATATGAATACAACAATAACATGGAACTGGTAGCCTACTATAAAGATTGGGCAAACAATCTTGCCGGTGATTTTACACAGAACGAACGGCTTATTTATGTATATGATCCCGTTAACAATCAAACCGAAGAGATCGATCAATATTATAGCATTAACGAATGGATAAATGCAGAACATAGGGTGATCGCTTATAATGAGCAGGGATTGGAAGAATCGGTTTTTTACCAGAACTGGGATCCTTTTAATAACATGTGGGATACACTGGTGATGAACCGTGAGTTTTTTGAATATAATGAAAACGGACAGGTGACGGAAAACCTGAAACAGGCGAACTACATCATGTGGGTAAATACCGAACGGACACAAAACCTCTATTATGAATCAGGCGAATCAAAACAAACACTCAGGCAAACCTGGAGCAGCTTTTATGAAATGTGGCAGAATGATGAGAAATGTGATTACCCCGAACCTGAAAATATATCAACGGGGTTTTCGAACTTTAAATCGTTGGCTTCATCCGGATCAAACATCTATCCCAATCCTGCCAGAGACCAGATTTCAGTAATACCCGGATCGAACCATGGAACGATTGCATTGATCACAACTTCGGGAGAACTGGTTCTTTCGGAAACGTATACCGGTCATGAAATTACTGTTGATGTCTCAGCCGTACCATCAGGAATTTATTTTATGAAAATATCTTCATCCGATAAAACCGTTACGGAAAAGATAGTTATAAATAAGTAATCCCGACTCACGGAACTATCCGGATAAATTTCTGATTACTTTCTTAAGTCATGAAAATCCCTGTTATAAATGTAATAGGGAAACTTAACCATTGTTCGCAATTGTACGGCAATTGAACGAACCCGAACAATACACATACAATAACCTGCAACCACTTCACCTAATTTACTGTTTCTCATATCTTTGCCATCAGTGGCATAATATTGGAAAAGTAGACCAACCTGATATCGTTCAGATATTCAATGGATAGTAAAAACAAGAATTTTTTATTATGGGAATGGACAGAGTTATCGAAAAGAAAAAATGGACCACGAGCAAAATCCTGAAAATTGCCGGGATTAGCATCTTCGTTCTTTTTATTCTTTATTTGCTTTTTTTCAGGGATAAACGCAGCAAACTTTATGTGGATAAATCACAGATCACTATCGCCACGGTGATGGAGGATAAGTTCCAGGAATTTATCCCGGTGGATGGGGTTGTATATCCCAAAAACACCATTTACATTGATGCCGTTCAGGGTGGATTTGTCGAGAAGGTTTATGTGGAAGACGGTGCCATGTTGCACAAAGGCGATACCATCCTCAAACTCTCCAACGCAAACCTCGAGCTCAGCCTGATGGAACAGGAAACCCGAACGTTTGAAGCGATCAATAACCTGGAAAATACGAAGATCGGACTGGAGCAGAATAAATATTACAGGCAGCAGGAAATTGTGCAGCTTCAGTATAAGATTGATGAAGCCAAAAGAGATTTTGAACGGAAAGAGCAACTTTATAGCGAAGAGGTGATATCGGATAAAGAATTTGAAGATGCTAAACGTGAAAACGATTTTGCCCTGAAACAGCTTCATATTTCGTTGCAGCTAAAAAAGCTTGATTCGGTGAGCGCAGCCAAACGCAGCCGGCAGATCGACAGAACCATGAGCCGCATGTATGAAAACCTGGAAATGCTTCGTGCCAACCTGGAAAACCTTTATATCAAGTCGCCTACCGCCGGTCAGCTTTCATCTTTTAATGTGGAGATCGGTGAAACAAAAACTGCAGGGGAACACCTGGGGCAGATCGATATGCGCGACGGGTTCAAGCTGAAAGCCAACATCGATGAACGATACATTTCGCGGGTGCACATCGGGCAGGAAGCCGAATTTGATTTTGCCGGTAAAACCTACGATCTCTCCATTCAGAAAATCTATACGGATGTGACCAACGGCTCCTTCCAGGTGGATCTCTTTTTTGAAGGGGAAGAGCCCGGTCAGATCAAACGCGGACAAACACTGCAACTGCGTCTTTCATTCAGCTCTGCCACGGATGCTCTGATCGTGAAGCGGGGTGG
>JAGQVF010000017.1 GCA_020438135.1 Bacteroidales bacterium
GTTAAAGTTAAGCCTGTTGAAGCCGGCACAAAACGGCAAACACCACCAACGCAGAGCAGGCCTTCGCGTTGCCGTCCGTAGCGCAGCGAAATGCGATTCGACTTATCAGTATAACCAAAGGAGGCATTGTAATAATGTAACTTTTCCATTCCTTCGGGTGCTCCGTAATTGTATTCATCAGCTACCGAAAAAAACCAGGTTGGAGAAATATTGTATTCCAATAAAAGTCCCGCCCAGTCGCCTTCATCCTGTTCCGTAAAAAGCGCCTGGAGTTCTGTTCGAAGTGAATTGCGCCGATCGAATTTATAAGTAAAATCAATCACACCGATGTTGGCAAAAACGGTGTTTCCATAGCTATAAATATCATCTTCGATAACCAGCTGATTGTAAACCTGGTAAAAATAGGCGGCCTTCATTTTAACTTTCGTAGAAAACTTCTTTTCGACCAAAAGATTGAGATCACGATAAAAAGTAAGATCACCTATCGAAAAGAAATTGGTTTTGTAGCCTTCAGTACCAGAAGAGTCGATCGGGATGTCTTCCGAAACGGGTTGTTTGTCGATGTTGTTTGCAATTGAATAATTGACGGTAAAAGTAGTTCCATATTTGCCCCCAAGTGCTGATTTGCGTGGGGCTGTGTAAACTACCTCTCCCTGTAACCCAAATTCACCATTTTGTTTGGTTGCATAGGGGTACATCGAAGCGAGGCTGTATTGATGTTCTTTCGAAATTGACGGCAGATAATTGATATCGAGCATAGGCGGTGTTCCGGCTTCATTTCGTTTGGATTTAAAGCTCATGTTGTCGATCCATTTTGCCGAAAGAAAAATACCAAGACCTTTGGTTGAATAACTAAGGGTTGAATACAATGCCCTTCCCTTTTTATAAATGTAATCGTTGGTTTGATTCGGGTCTCTTCCTTTTTCAGCATATTCTGCATAAAAATTTACTCCGCCATTGGCGATATTGAACCGAGCCGCCCAGCTACCCACATTTGCCGGCAGGTTATATTGATACGTAGTGCGTCGCTGCCAGGTGGTTGTATCGCCAAACTGGTTAATCGAATCAAAAACCGAGGTCCTGGTAAAAATTTTTGATTCTGAAGGTTCGTATCTGCTTACAAAACTTCCTCCCAGAGTGACTTTAGTTCTTGCATCATTCAAGCTTTCAAACATATCATTCAGGTAAAAATCACCATCTGCTCCTCTCACAATTCCACGGTCGCTCTCTTCGTAAGGCTCCCAGAAAAATCGCTGAACTCCTACAAGTCCTTTAAGGGTTACACCTTTAACAGGTGAAAACTTAGCATTGAATCCATAGATATTGTTATCGTATCCCAGTGTCCATTCTTCCCAACTCCGCAGAATAAGACCACTACCAAACTGCTCATAAAAATGACCGGCAGTAAATTCGAGTTTACTCAGTTTGTAGCTTGCAAACCAATAAGGAATTCCGACTCCTTCGTAGCGGGGATCGAACCCCACCATGGGATTGAGAAAACCTTCGAAACGAATGCCGGCATTAAAATTACCATTGGTATAGTTGATATTGGCAAAGCCGTTCATCCCGAATTTCTTATAGTTGAGGGTCGAATCTGTAATACCCAGTTCTTTATCTTCAGTGTAAAGCTGGGCATCCACCTGTGTGTTTCCTGTAACGGTTGCACCACTCAGAAAGTCCTGTGCCAGGCCCAATCCGGGTAACAATATCAAAACAGCTATCAGGAAACGATATTTAATAAAATCCATCCGTGTAAAATGTAGGTTATTAAAAAGTCTTTTTATTCTATGGTCTCCCCGGCAAGTAGTTTTTCGACTATCTCGATGTATTCAACTTCATCTCCATCGAGGTAACCAACATGCTGCCAGACGATTTGACCACTTCCGTCGACAATGAAGGTATGAGGCGGAATGTTAACATTCATGGCCCTTTTCAGGTCACCATTTTCGTCGAGAAGCACATCAAACTCCCAGCTTTTGCCGTTTACCATGGGAAGTACTTTTTTACTTGAGCGGGCATTGTCAATAGAAACAGCGTACAATTTCACACCGGTTTCGTCTACCCAATCGAGGTATACTTCGTTAATGGCGTCGTGCTCTTTGATGCAGGGTTTGCACCAGGTTGCCCAAAAAGTAATGATAATGGGTTTTCCATCATTTGAAACGGTGCTCATATCAAAGACTTCACCATCCATGGTTTTCACATTAACGGATGGAACCGGGCCGTAGGTTTTCTGATCCTGAGCCCAGGAAGTCAAAATAAAAAACCCGGCAATAAAGGAAAGGAGTAGCTTATACATAATTTTATATTTAAATATTTATGGATTTTAATACCAAAACCGGCCCAAATTTAATACTATCTTAAAAACGGGATAAATATTTACGGTATTTATACCCTATCTAAATTGATTATCAACCAGACAAGGCAATTTCGGTAAGAGTTGTCAGTGAAATTGAGTCGGTTAACCTTATTTCAGAATCATGTATACTTCAAGGATTTTTGTATAAGAATCGGGATGAATTTCAACTTCGGACATGCGGGCCGGCAAAAGAACAGATTCTCCGGCCGATACCTTCAGTTCATGACCGGGGGTTTTCAGTTTATATTTTCCTTCGACACATACATAAATCACAAATGAATCGAGTTCCGAATAATCTTTCCTTACAGATTGATCGAGAACCATCAGGTTTGTTGTGAAATAAGGGCTTTCGACCAGGTTTACGGTTTCATTTTTTTTGCTTGGGTAATGCGAGCGGTAATCATCGTACACATTGAAGTCGATGGCATCGAGTGCCAGTTCGGTATGCAGTTCACGCATCATTCCTGCACTATCGATGCGGTCCCAATCATAAATTCTGTAGGTAACATCAGATGTTTGTTGAATTTCAGCAAGCAGGATTCCCGGTCCGAGGGCGTGCACCCTTCCGGCCGGCATATAAAACACATCTCCTTTTTTCACTTTCTCGAAATTCATCACCTCTTTCAGGGTTTTCTTATCAAGTCGTTCCTGATACTCGTCTTTATCAATTTTTTGACTGAACCCACTGATCAGTTCGGAGTCTTCATCCGATTCCATGATATACCACATTTCACTTTTACCAAGGCTGTTATGTCGTTTCAGGGCAAGTTCATCGTCCGGGTGCACTTGTATTGATAACCAATCGTTGGCATCGATAAATTTTACCAGGATCGGAAATTCATTTCCAAACCTCCGGTAAACAATATCACCCACCAGGTCGCCCATATATACTTCAACCAGTTCGTTGAGTTCATTCCCTTCGAGAAATCCGTTTTTGATCATGGTTTGGTTTTCATCAACTCCGGATAAAACCCATACTTCACCGCAGTTTGGCAAATTCCCGTAGTTCATCCCGAGCTCGGTTTTAATTTTCCTGCCACCCCAAATCTTATCTTTAAATATGGGATTAAATTTAAATGGATATAGTTTGTTCATAGAATTGTCTTTTTAAAGATTTCGACTAAATCCCAAAATTATTAAATTAAAATGATCCGGAAAGAGATGGGCCGAATGAAGATACAGCAAACGACCTAAAGCACAGTATAAAGTTTGTTTGCAGATAGTTTGAAAGCCACCACACCTTGTTCTTTTGAATAATAGAGTTCAAACGGGCGCCTTTCCTGCTTCAGGTAATATACCTGCCTGTATGTGATACCGTTGAGTTTAACAGTTGATTTATATTCGAACGATTCTGCCTTGGGAAACTTATCGGTTTCGAAAACCACCTTCCTGATTTCGTTTGTATAATAATCGCCATCAGCCAGCGTAATATGGATCATATCCCACTCGCCGGTTTCTCCCATGTTCTTTTCAAGAAAATAGCGAATAAAATATTTTGAACTTGTCGATTCCATGATCAGTTCCTGCCGTTGCAAAGGTGCATAGTAATCTTCCTGAACATTTAAAAATCCGCTTTGATCGCTCATATAGCGAACATTGTCAAAATAGGTGATTTTACCTGACCCTTCAAATACCATCGTGTCTTCATCCGATACAAAAGTAACGGTTTCATTACCATCAAAAGGAATCCATGCCTGCGAATTGAAGCTGAGTTCAGCAGCTTCAGTTTCAACTTCTTTTGGTCCGCATCCTGAAAAAACAATTCCACCTGCAAGTAGAAAAACAGAAATATAAATGAGAGATTTCATTTGCTAAATTATTTGTTGCAACTTGGATTTTCTACGACAATTTTGGTTGAATGTTCCGCAAAAATGGTTTCGGTTTCTTCACATACATCACATCAACAAGTCCGGTGCCTGAAAATAATTATTGCGTGAAGCCGGGTTTATTTCCTGCGGCAATATTCTAAGAATCATACTGATGCGCAAATAGTCTTATTTGTATTCACATGGGGGTGTTGATAATTAAACAAAACGGGATATGATTGGCTCCGTATAAGCTGATACTTTTGGCCCACAGTTCTTACATTTTTTAGAGGAACATCAACAGGAGAAAGATCTAAAGCAGCGACAGGCCGTTCCCCCATTTTCACCCGGGAGGTGGTTAAATTCCACCCGCTGCTTTTTACTCCGGGCCTCAATCCAGTTTAACCAGCTTTTCTACACCCGTTTTATCGTTCAGCTCTATTTGGATGAAATACAATCCCGGCTTTAAACTTTCAGTGGATACAGTTATTGATTCTTTGTTGTACCCATTTCGGGAACCATGAATCACTACAACACCACGCTGATCAAAAACCGAATACGAAAGATTACCAGAAACTTCAGGTCTAATAACCAATTCTGACTGAAAAGGATTAGGAGATATGTTTACGGGCAGCAATCCTTTGTTGATTTCAACGGACTGTTGCGATTTAAACTCAAAGCTGTTTTGATAGGTTTCTTCTTTATAGATTGCTTTTATTGTCCACTGACCAGTCATATTTTGATTAAATGGGAAATAAAAATAATTCCATGAAGCTGTATAAAATGTATCCGGAGCAATCCACAGCCAGTTTGAGAAAACAGACTGATCGGGTCTTACAAGCTTATATTCCACTGTATCTCCGGGAAAAATATTTCGAAACCAACTGATGAAATAACAGGTATCTCCAGGATAAAATTCGTCCTGTTCGTGAGTTACTTCGGGCTGCGGACATGAAGGAAATGCAGGCAGGTGATTGTGAACCGACAAACGGTTTATTGATGAATTAAGATATGGGATTTGATTTTGCCACCACGAATCTGCTGTTGTTAGATTACATGGTCCGGCAAACGGATCAACCAGGTTTTCATCAGCGTCATACACTTCGAAATGAAGATGGGGCGACAATGAAATTCCCGAGCTTCCAACTACCCCCAGGTAATCACCGATTGCCACATAATCGCCCACAGACATTGTTGTGAGCGAATTTTTTTTCAGGTGTATATACCACGCAACAGAACCATCTGCATGAAGAATGCAAATGCCATTGTAGGGAAGATCGGATCCATCACAATTCTGGTCAAAATTGCCATCATCTTTAATGAGTATGGTCCCGGGCGCTGCTGCAACCACCTCAACCAAATCGTTGTTCATTGATCGCCATGGATAGGGCCAGATAAAAAAATCTGTTCCGGTATGGTTATACCCCCCCTCTGTATCGTAAGTGATGAGGCCGCAATTGTAATCGTTCAGCAATCCCGGGTAGCCGGGATTGTGATCAACAAATCCGGTGATAACAAAACGGTTGGATGGATTGGCTCCCTCCTTCAACCGGAGGGGAAGTTGAAAAACAGGATGTGCTTTTGTTTTATAGTCCGCAGAAAGATAAAGGTGTTTTAAAGAAAAAGCGCGTTCGGGTGTTATGCCTGAATTAAGAGGAAGAGATAAAGGGCTGGCTTCGAAAAAATGACCCGTTAAAGGCACATTCTTCTCTCCATTTATGCAAACAGTTTGTACATTCTGAGTTTGAGAAATTTGGGAAAAAATGAGGCAGAACGTTACAATCAACAGATTTTTCATAATTGAAAACCTTAACCTTGTTAATAAAAACCGGCGGCAAATTTATCAATTTCGGGAAATAAAAAAAATTACAGACTGATGCGAAACCTCTTTTGCAAAAGATGCCGGTCGTCGTCTGCAAGTTGTTCAAGTCGTTCGATAAGCTTTCCGGTGTCGGGATTTTTCTTTAGTTGCGAGGCCAACCATTTGTAAATTCCATGGCGGATTTCGAGATGATGTATGTTCATGGCGGATTTCACATCCTCGAGGTAAAGGTAATCCTGCTTGATGGTGATGTTTTTTTTGGTATTCAATTCGATGAACAAAACTGCCTTCGATCTCGGTTTTTCTTCTTCCTGCCTGTTGTATCTCGATCTTTGTCCGATGCGCGGATTCATACTGATTATATTTTAATCATTTTAGAGATCACAAAATAATCAATCCTGAAAACTGACCAAAAGTTTTTATAAAAAAAGAAGCATCAAAAAATCTGATGCTTCTGTAAGGATATCTGAAAAAAAATTTTGTTACTCCTCACACAATTGCTCCAATACCTGCAGTCCGTGGCAATTTTCAAAATCGCTGAACCTGCCGAGATCTTTCATCGTCATATCACCCGAAACTGAAATAAACACAGTTTCGGATTGGCCTAAAACACTTATAATAATATGTGATACCTGATCACCATCCTTTTTTACCATCATCTCTACATTATCACCCGAACTTTTTACCTCAACCAGACCTTTGAATTGATCTTTGTTGAAGCCCTTATAAAATTCATCACGCAAATCCTTTCCGGTGAAAGATGCATTTTTCTCAGCATTAAAACTGACCAGTTTAAGGTTTACAACCTTTTCGGTTTCGTTAGAGATCATATTTGTGTTTACATCCAGGTAGCGAAATCCCTCAACTGATTTGTATTTACTGATCATCCGGTTGAGCTGATCACCTTGCGAAAAACCTGCTGCCGGTATCAGAAATATAAATATCAGAAAATTTAAAATTGTTTTCATATCAGTAAGATTTAGTTAATTATTTTTCATTTTGCCAAGATATTCCATTCCTCCAAGATCCATAGTCGAACCGAGTTTAGCAATGTGTTTCAGATCAATATCGCCGTAGAGACTCAACAAAACGGCTTCGTTTGCTCCGTCAACGATCATCAAAACTTCGCGGATCACCGAACCGCTACTGATGGCATAAAAATTTATGTTGGCATCTTTGTCTTTCACCACCAGGAGTTCTTCAAATTCATCGAGGGTAACGTTGCTGCGGATATCATTGATAAAACGTTCCTTTTCTTCAATGTTTCCTTTATCCTCTTCAATTTGATATGCAATAAGCCGCATCGATTCCACTCCTTCAATGGCTTTCTGGAAATCATCAAATTCGGGGTCGTCAGCATCAATTTCTGCAAAGAGTTCAAAAAGACCCTTGTTGATATCCACCGATGTATATCCATCCTTGCCTGAATAGCGCTCGAAAATGGAGTTCGCTCCGCTTTTTTGTGCCACCGTTGCGAAAGGGACGGCCATCAATACGATCATCAAAAATTTTACAAAATTGTGTCTCATGGTTAACTGTTTTTAATAGTTTAAAATGGTTTTACTTATTTGTCGATCTCTTCAAGGTTTTCCATTCCGTCGATGTTCATCGATTTCGACAGCTTGGAGATGTTCTTCAGGTCGATATCGCCCTGGATACTGATCAGGGCATTGTCGTTTTTGCCACCGATCACCATCAGCAGTTCAGAGATCTTTTTCCCCTCTTTGTGAATGTAAAAGGTAACATCCTGATCGCTTTTTTTCACAACCATCAGTTCCTCGTATTTATTTTTCGGGAAATCTTTCATGATCTCGCTGTAGAGATTTACTTTGGGTCCTTTCCCGGTTGAATCATCTTCCAGGGAAAGAATTTTTATGCTCTTGAGGTTTTTCACGAGGTCCATAAAACCCGATTCATCTTCTTCGGTTTCGATATCAGCAAAAAGGCTGAACATGTGCGGGGTGATATACACCGAAGTAAACCCCTCCTGTCCTGAATACTTATCAAAGATCGCATCGGCAGGACTTTGCGCCGTTGCCCATGCCGGCAGGGCAATTGCAACAAGCACCATCAGTTTTAACATTTGTTTTTTCATTGTTCCTTAATTATTTATTGTGTTATCATTTGTTTTGACTTATCGAGGATGGAAATTTTTTTCATCTCTTTGATTCCGTTGTCGAGCATTTCGAGGTTATCCAGTTCATCCACGGCTTTGCTCATCGATTTCACGTTGGATAGTTCATCCATTCCGGTGTTAAGATTGCCCGAAACCTGTAGCAACACCCTTTTCGCTTCGGCATAGGCTATTTCAGGATCATCGTAGGTGCCGGTGTTCGGCTGTTGTGTTTGAAAAATGAAATAGACACCAATCAGCAAAACGATGCTTGCTGCAATGCCGAAAGCGGGATATAGCCTTCTCAACATACCGCTTTTATTTTGAACGTTTTCTTCTGATATTCCCAGTGTATCCAGCAGCTTCCGGTCGAATTCCGGGTCGGGCAATTCCTCTTCGGAAGCAGCATCATAAAAGGCGAAGATTTCTTTATAAATGGCCAGTTGTTCCGGGACTTCCTCGTTCGAAAACCAGTATTTCAGGAGTTCTTCCTCTTTGGCAGTGGTTTGCCCCTGTTCATATTTTCCGATCAACCGTTCAATGTCCTGTGTATTCATAGTTGTATTGTTTTTGCATGTCGTCTCTGATTTTTTTTCTTGCCCTCGACAGGTTCACCCTCACTGCGTTTTCGTTTGTGTTAAGCATTTCGGCAATTTCTGCATGTTCGTACCCTTCAATATCGCGCATTTGAATGATCAGGCGTTGTTGTTCGGGCAACCTGTTGATCAGTTTGTTGATCATCCGGTATGAATCATTCAGTTCCATGGCCTTTGCCGGAGTTAATCTTTCGGGTTTTACATTTTGCTCTGTAAGTTCATCCGTTTTATTCCTTTTTGATTTTAGCCTGTCGAGACAAAGATTTTTGGTGATGGTTACCGAAAACGCTTCAAGACTTTTGTACTGCGTGAGTTTATCTCGCCGGTTCCAGAGCCTGATAAACACCTCCTGAACCACATCCTCAGCCTCTGGAATATTCCGAAGCAGCCGGTTGGCCAGCCTGAACAATTTGTGTTTCATCGGTAACACTTCATTTATAAATGTCTCGGACGTCATGTGCAGAAAAGACGAGTGCCTGTTTTTTTTATTACAACAAATGTCAGCATTTTTTCATTCAGGCATGTAAATACCTGATTCATTGATTAAAAACTAAATTTGGCTACCTTGGTTTTTTATTTATTTTTGTGGGTTTTCTGAAAAACGGGGAATTCAAATTCAAACAATCAAATAACAATTAAAACAGAAAAACTATGTTTAAAGGACATCCCAAGGGTTTGATAGCCGCGGCACTCGCAAACATGGGTGAACGTTTCGGATTTTATACCATGATGGCTATTCTGGTGTTGTTTTTACAAGCCAAATTCAGCCTCGACGAAACCAATGCGGGGATCATCTATTCTGTGTTTTATTTTTCAATTTATGTATTGTCGCTTGTCGGAGGTATCATTGCCGACCGGTTAAAAAACTTTAAAGGGACCATTTTGGTAGGTATCATCACGATGACGCTGGGTTATTTAATCCTGGCCTATCCGACCAAAACACCTGTCCCTAACCAAACCTTATTCCTCATACTTTCATGTTTTGCTTTGTTCATCATTGCCTTTGGTAATGGTTTGTTCAAGGGAAACCTGCAGGCACTTGTCGGCCAAATGTACGACGACCCCAAATTTGACAGCGTCAGGGATTCCGGTTTTCAGATCTTTTACATGTTTATCAATGTTGGAGCTGTATTTGCACCATTCACAGCGGTTGGAATTCGTAACTGGTGGTTGCAAAACAACGGGTTTGAATACGATGCAGACCTTCCGCGTCTTTGTCATTCTCAACTCGAAGGAACCTTAACCGACAAAACTGCAGCAGCTTTCCAGGAAGCAGCCAATGCTGCAAATATGAGCGGACCGGTATCAAACCTTCAGGAGTTTGCGGCAAATTACCTGAATGTTTTTACAACCGGATTTCACTACGCCTTCGGAATCGCAATCGGAGCCATGCTCATTTCGCTGGTTATTTATATCGTAAATAAATCACGTTTCCCGGATGTAAAAAGCAAATCGCTTGGTGGTGCTGATGGTCATCAGGAAATCAAAATGGATCCCAAAGAGGTTAAACAACGGTTATATGCATTGTTTGCCGTATTTGGCGTAGTTATCTTCTTCTGGTTCTCCTTCCATCAAAACGGACTTACCCTCACCTATTTTGCTAAAGATTACACTGATTTAAGCAAGATCAACATCAATTTGGGGGGAATCAGACTCGTTGGGGCTGAGTTGTTCCAGTCGGTCAATCCATTTTTCGTGGTATTCCTTACACCCATTATTGTGGGGCTTTTCGGATATCTGAAAAACCGTGGTATCGAACCGAGCACACCCAAAAAGATTGCCATCGGGATGTTTATCGCAGCCATGGCTTACGTGCTGATGTCGGTTGGCTCACTCAACCTTCCGTTACTGAGCGAAGTGAAAGCACAGGGTGGCTTAGAAGATTCTATGAAAGTTACACCTTTCCTTTTGATCGGAACATACTTTATTCTCACAGTTGCCGAACTGTTCATCAGTCCGCTGGGAATTTCATTTGTTTCAAAAGTTGCGCCCCCCCAATACCAGGGCATCATGCAAGGGTTGTGGCTCGGTGCAACAGCTGTAGGGAACCAGTTGCTGTTTATCGGTGCCATTTTTTACGAAAGCATTCCGATCTGGATCACCTGGACCATTTTTGTGGTGGCCTGTTTGATTTCGATGGTAACGATGCTTGTGATGTTAAGATGGCTCGAAAGAGTAGCAAAATAGATCAACTGTATAAATTCATTAAGCTGCATGGAAATGAACTCCGTGCAGCTTTTTTTGTAATACACGTATGAAATATCCCTGGGGGCACGACAGAAGGTTTAATTCCTACGCCGAATACTTTAAAAAGGAATTCGGCGAACGGGTTCAAAAAGTATCAATCGATGCCGGTTTTACCTGCCCGAACAGGGATGGAACCCTGGCCCGCGGAGGGTGCTCCTATTGCAACAATGAAGCCTTTAATCCATCCTATTGTTCACCTGACAAATCGGTAACACAGCAACTGCAGGAAGGAATTGAATTTCACAAAGTGAGATACCGCAGGGCGAAAAAATACCTGGCCTATTTTCAAACCTACTCAAACACCTATGCCCCGATTGAGAAACTTAAAACCATTTATGATGATGCACTTGCATTTCCGGGCGTGATCGGGTTGGTTATCGGCACCCGCACCGACTGCATGGATAGCGAAAAACTTGCCTACTTCAGTCAACTAAGCAAAAAAGTGTACGTAATCATCGAATATGGCATTGAATCGTGTTACGACAAAACACTCCAAATTATCAACCGGCAACAATCCTTCAATGAAACCCGTGAGATGATATTGAAAACGAATGATGCCGGGATAAAAACCGGTGCACATCTGATTTTCGGATTGCCGGGAGAAAGCAGGGAAGAGATGATGGCAGAAGCAGAGATCATTTCAGAATTACCCATAACCACTGTAAAATTTCACCAGTTGCAAATTGTTAAGGGTACGGCGATGGCAAAGGATTACGCAAAAAACCCGGGGAAATACAACCTTTTTACACTTGACGATTACATAAGCTTCATCACACAATTTATCAGCAAACTCAATCCACAATTTATCATCGAACGTTTTACGGGAGAAGTGCCACCACGATTTCATGCCGGACCCAATTGGGGAATTATCAGGAATGATCGGGTTAATTTGGAGATTGAAAAACATCTGGAAATAAACAACCTCTGGCAGGGCAAATATTTCAACCAAATGCCCCACCAGAATAAGCACCTGGCAGCGACGTAAATGACTACTTATAATGCAATTGGCACTAATTTTTTTGTGGTAATTAAATAGCTAAGCAACTGAATAAATCACGATTTTGTCATAGACAAATATAAAAGTTGAAAAGAGATGTTTCAAGATTTTTATAATTCTTCGTAAAGCGCTTGAAATTATTAAAAAAAGACTATATTTGCTGCTCTGAAAAAATGAAATACTTATAAAATTTCTTAACTAAATTTTAAATTATTATGAAAGTTTTTACTAAATTAGGACTTGCATTGCTGGTGATAGCCTTATCATCCGGCATGCTGTGGGCACAAAAATCCACAACGGATGTAGCTGCTCAGGAAGCGCAAGCAAAATTTCAGAAATTGGTTGATAATGGGATTCTTGATAAGGATCCGAATGCCAAACCAAGTGGCATCACTTCTACTTCTGACGACATTTTTGATTTACAGTTCTCATGGCCTGCAGGTGTAGGTGGTGGTGAAGCCGGGCTGGAAACAGACGGAAACTATGTATATACCACCAAATGGAACGGAACAGGCGAATTTTACCGCTATGCAATGGACGGTACTTATATTGAAGTATTTACCATCGCCGGTGCAAGCGGTGTAAGGGACCTCGCATACAACGGCACTTATTTTTATGGTGGTGCCGCTACTACCAACGTATTCGAGCTTGACCTTGCCAATGGTACGCTTATCAGCCAGTTTACAGCTCCAACTGCTGTAAGGGCGATAGCATACAATGAGGACGACGAAGTGTTCTATGCCAACAACTGGAGTACCGATGTTGTTGCTTTTGATGCTTCCGGAGCTAACCAGGGTAGTTTCCCAACAGGACCTTTCGGCTCCAGCTACTATGGTTTCGCTTATGACAACTATTGCGACGGCACCTACCTTTGGGGGTATGCTCAAACTGATGGCACAGTTCCTGCCGACCAAAACTGGCTCGTTCAGATGGAACTTCCCTCAGGAACCGAAACAGGAGTAACCTTCGACGTTACAACCCTTATAACTCCGGTTACCGGTATTGCCGGTGGTCTTTGTGTTTCTGATGCATTTGTATCAGGATATTATACACTGGCCGGAAACATGCAAAATGAATTTATCTGGGGTTTGGAACTTTGCCAGGGTACAATCCTGACCAATGATATTGGAATTACCAGTATTGTTGAACCCTCTTCAGGAATTGGCCTGACCAATGCCGAAAACGTTACCGTTAACATTAAAAATCATGGTTCAGCTGCACAGTCAACTTTTGATGTATCTTTCACGCTTGATGGCGGCACTCCTGTTACTGAAACTTATTCAGGAACCCTGAACCCGGGTGAAACAATCAGTCACACTTTTGCAACAACGGTTGACCTTTCTGCAATTGGCAGCTATGATTTCGAAGCTTGTACAGATTTAGCAGGTGACGAAAATGCTGATAATGATTGCAAAACCAAAACAGTTGAAAATCAGGTTGAAGCCTATTGTGATGCTTCTACAGATACAGAAGATGAATGGATTTCCAATGTTCTCTGTGGTTCAATAAATAATCCTTCTGGCTGGCAAGGTGGCGTAGCTGATTATACTGATCAGTCGACCTCTATTCCACAGGGTGGATCGGAAGATATCGTTGTTTCGAACGGAAATGCATATGCTGCTGACCAGGTAACGGCATGGGTAGACTGGAACATGGATTACACTTTTGAAGCAGGTGGCAACGAAGAGTTCATCCTTACCAATGTTGGCGGAACCGGCGATTCTTTTGAAGGTGCTATTTCAGTTCCTGCAGGAACTCCCGAAGGCGACTACAGAATGAGGGTTAGAATGGTTTGGAATACTGCTCCGGTTCCTTGCGGACCCGCTTCCTATGGCGAAGTTGAAGATTATTCCATTACTGTTGGTGAAGGTTTGAATCTTGAGCCTCCGACAAACCTCGTTGCTGATGTTGTTGGACCCGATATGAATGATGTAGCCCTTACATGGGATGCACCAGCAACCGGTGGAGCCGGTGTTTGGGTTCACTGGGATGACCAAACCAATAATGATGGCATCGGTTTAACAAACGGTGGTACCTTTATGGGAGCTGCCCGCTGGGATCCGACTGACCTCGCTGCATTTGACGGTCAATACCTCACAAAAGTAACTTATTACCATTATAACAATGCTGCTACAGCTACAGTTACAATCATGGTTTGGACAGGTGCCAATGCCGGCACACTGGTTGCAAGTCAGGATGTTACTACTCCTGTTGTGGATGCATGGAATGAAATCACACTCGATGATCCGATTATGATCGATGCCACGCAGGACCTCTGGATCGGTTTCGAAACTACCCATCCCGTCGGAGAAAATCCAATCGGTGTTGATGCAGGACCTGCCATTGCTCAAAAAGGAGATATGATCTCACTTGATGGAGCAACCTGGGTTTCAATGTCAATTGAATATTCACTTGACTTTAACTGGAATATCGGTGGATACATCTCAGAAGAAGCTGATGGAATGACTGCTCAGCCTCTGGTAAAAGAAACTCCGGCTACCATTGCTGATCCTTCTTTCGTTACCGGATCAGAATTGGGATACACCAGCTCTAACAAAAAATTCATGCCTTCTTCAGCCAAAGCTCTGACAGGCTACAATGTATATCGCAACACTTCTGAAATCGCATCCAAT
>JAGQVF010000262.1:0-3106 GCA_020438135.1 Bacteroidales bacterium
GCGATCAGATCGGCCATACCCGTTTTGATCATGGCAGTGCCCAATGCCAGCGACAACACGATGATGAGGGCCAGGTTGTAGTCGATACTCTTGGGAATATCTTTAGGTGAGGCAATCTTGAGTATCTGTATCAGGATCATCAGTACCATCAGCCCCATAAAAAGAGAGATCACATTCAGGGCTGCGAGCGCAATAGCTCCCAACAGACCCCCGATCAATGTGAGGCTTTTCCACAGTTCGAGTTTCCTGAACTCACGAACCCTGGATATGAGGTAAAAGTCTTTGGTGTCGTTCGATCTTTTGGTAAAATCATCACCTGTGAGCAACAACAGGACATCCCCTGCTTTCAGTTTAACATCCCCAATTTTCCCGGTAACTTTTTCGCCGTTGCGATGAACCCCCAGAATGGCCGCATCGAACTTACCCCGAAATCCTGCCTGTCGTACGGTTTTTGAAATCAAAGTTGAGTTGTGGCTCACCACCACTTCCACCACTTCGGTATGGGTTTTCTTTGCAAACATACCCACCTGCGTGAGTGACAGGCCAATATCGGAATTGATCATTTCTGCAATGGTATTGGTATCTCCGGCAAAAACCAATACATCACCTTCCTGTAAAATTACTGTTGGAGATACGGCTGAAAGCCTGTGAACACCTCTCGAAATTTCAACCACATACAAACCTTTCAGACTTCGCAGACCAGCTTCTTCCAGTGTTTTCCCAATGATCTTTGAATTTGACCTGAGTTCGGCTTCTACCAGGTATTCTCTTGCTTTACTCGAGAAGTCATCGATCACATCTTTTTTGGCCGGTAACAAACGATTTCCGAAGAAGATCAGGTAAACCGAGCCGACAATGATCATGGGTAATCCAACCAGCGTAAAATCAAATAATTCAAGCGGTTCAAGCCCCGGAACGATTTGCTCGTCAGTCACTAGTCCGTTCACGATCAGGTTGGTAGATGTGCCGATAAGCGTGGCGCAACCTCCAAGAATGGCAGCATAGGATAAAGGAATAAGCAATTTGCTTGCAGGAATATCATTTCGTTGGCTCCAGCGGTGTACATAGGGCATCATGATCGCCACCAATGGTGTGTTGTTCAGAAATGCTGAGAAGCCTGCCACCACAAAGATCATTTTCGACATAAAAACCCTGTAGGTTTTGGTTTCCCTGAAGAGTTTATCAAAAACCCAGTCGATAATATCTGTTTTGCGAATGATATCACCAATTAAAAGGAGCAGGATGATAACTGCCACCTGATCGTTGGCAAGACCGCTCAGAATTTCGGAAGGGGTAAGTATGCCGAATATACCCAGGATGATTATACCAATCAGGAAAGTAAAAGCCGGCCCCACGATCTCGATGTAAAGGGAGACGATAATAAACAAGAGAACCAGCGAAATGATCAGAATATCCACATCAAAAATGTATTGTTAAGTAAGGTAATCAGTACTTGTATTTGACTATTCATGAATAAATTACTGATTACTGGGCAAATTGCAAAAAATGTCTAATTTTGCGCGCAAAAATACACATTATAAGATTGTTTCAATATTTTTACGAATGAAAGAAAAACATATTTACCCGGTTTTCGACAAAATCCTCAATCGTAATGATAAGGAGAAATTGCTAAAACAGCGTTCGAAAGTGATATGGATGACCGGTTTGTCGGGAGCGGGAAAAACTACCATAGCCAAACACCTTGATGAAGCCTTGTATAAACAGGGTTTTGTCGCCCAGATCCTCGACGGAGATAACATCCGATCAGGGATCAATAACAACCTCAGCTTTTCGGAGGCCGACCGGTACGAAAACATCCGGCGAATTGCAGAAGTATCGAAACTGTTTATCAACTGCGGAATCATTATTATCAACAGCTTTATCAGTCCTACTGAAGAAATCCGTGATATGGCACTCGAGATCATCGGTGAAGAAAACTTTATCGAGGTATTTGTAAATGCTCCGCTGGCTGTTTGCGAAGAGCGCGATACAAAGGGGCTTTATGCCAAAGCCAGGAGAGGTGAGATTAAGAACTTTACCGGTATCGACTCTCCTTTCGAACTCCCCCAAAAAGCTCATGTTACCGTCAGGACCGATTTGCAATCCGTTGAGGAATCTGTTGCCCATGTGCTCGACTACCTGATGCCACAGATCCGGTATGAAGAATCGTAATTTTTTAAATTTAGTTTATTAGAAAATGAAAAAATACAACATAAATCACTTACGTGAGCTGGAATCCGAATCGATATTTATCATGCGCGAAGTAGCGGCGCAATTTGAAAATCCTGCCTTGCTGTTTTCCGGTGGTAAAGATTCGATCGTGATGGTTCACCTTGCTAAAAAAGCCTTTTACCCGGCCTTGTTGCCGTTTCCACTGGTGCATATCGATACCGGCCATAATTTCGAAGAAACGATCACTTTCAGGGATGACCTCGTGAACGAACTGAATGCGCAACTTATCGTTGGCTCTGTTCAGGAATCGATAGATTCGGGTAAGGTGGCTGAAGAAAAGGGATATAACGCCAGCAGGAACCTTCTTCAAACAGTTACTTTACTCGATACCATCGAAAAACATAAAATCGATGCGGCTCTGGGTGGAGGTAGAAGAGACGAGGAGAAGGCACGGGCTAAAGAACGTTTTTTCAGTCACAGAGATGAATTCGGGCAATGGGATCCGAAAAACCAGCGGCCAGAACTCTGGAATATATTTAACGGTCGCAAACTCATGGGCGAACACTTCAGGGTTTTCCCATTGAGCAACTGGACTGAAATGGACATCTGGCAATACATATATCTGGAGGATATAAAGATCCCGAGCCTCTATTTTACCCACGAAAGGGAAGTGTTTTACCGCGATGGCATGTGGCTGGCAAATGCCTCATTCATGATGAAAAGAGATACCGAAGAGGTGATCACCAAAAGGGTCAGATGCCGGACCATTGGTGATATTTCCTGTACAGGATTAACGGTGAGTACTGCCGATAACCTCGAAGATATTATTCAGGAAATTGCTGCCACACGGGTTACCGAACGGGGCGGAAGAGCTGACGACATGCGCAGCGATTCAGCTATGGAAGACCGGAAAAAAGAAGGGTATTTTTAGCGG
>JAGQVF010000262.1:3177-7190 GCA_020438135.1 Bacteroidales bacterium
TTTAAACAACAGACAACAACATAATGGACGAAAACAAAGATTTTTCGAGCAAGGCCTACCTCGATATGGAACTTTTAAGGTTCACCACTGCCGGAAGTGTGGATGACGGGAAAAGTACACTGATCGGACGTTTATTGTACGACAGCAAATCAATCTTCGAAGACCAGCTTGAATCTGTTAAAAGAGCCAGTGTCAAAAAAGGCAACGAACAGATCAATCTCGCCCTGCTGACTGACGGACTAAGAGCTGAAAGAGAACAGGGGATAACGATTGATGTGGCCTACAGATATTTTGCTACCCCCAAAAGAAAATTTATCATCGCCGATACACCCGGCCATGTGCAGTATACCCGGAATATGGTTACCGGTGCTTCAACAGCCAATGCGGCCATCATCCTCATCGATGCCAGGAACGGAGTTACCGAACAAACCTATCGCCACAGTTATATTTCATCGCTTCTGCAAATCCCTCACCTGATCGTGTGCGTCAATAAGATGGATCTGGTGGATTACAAAGAAGAAGTGTATGAGGAGATCAAAGAAACCTTCAGTGCTTTCGCGAGCAAACTGGTGGTGAAAGATATCCGGTTTGTTCCGATCAGTGCTCTGAAAGGGGATAATGTGGTGGAGCATTCCAAAAACATGTCCTGGTACCAGGGAGGAACGTTAAGGCATATTCTCGAAAATATTCATGTGGGTAGCGATCTGAACCATATCGATCCCAGGTTCCCGGTTCAGTATGTAGTTCGCCCGATTTCCGATAAATTTCATGATTACCGTGGTTATGCAGGTCGTATTGCCGGTGGTGTATTTCGCAAAGGCGACAGGGTTATGGTATTGCCTTCGGGTTTTGTAACCACCATCGAATCGATCGATTTTTATAACGAAAGTCTTGAAGAGGCATATCCACCCATGTCGGTAACCTTGCGACTGAAAGATGACCTTGATATCAGCCGTGGCGATATGATCGTTAAAGAAAACAATGTACCCCGCGTAGAGCAGGACATCGATGTGATGATGTGCTGGATGAATGATAAACCGCTTCAGCCCCGCATGAAATACCACCTCAAACAAACCACCAATGATGTGAAATGTATGGTGAAAGAGATCAAATACAAGGTGGATGTCAATACGCTTGACCGCATCGAAGATGGAAATGACTTAAAAATGAATGAGATTGCCCGTGTGTCGCTGCGCACTACCAAACCGTTGTTTTTTGATAGCTATCGTCAGAACCGTCAAACAGGAAGTATAATCCTGATCGATGAAGCCACCAACAATACGATGGGGGTAGGGATGATTGTTTAGCTGGTGACTGGTTATTCGTTACTTTTTCGCAATCCTTAATTATGGTTCCTTGTTTTTGATTATTTTTGACTTTCAAAACAATCAAAATCATGTGTTACAAACAATCAGAAATTTGGATTCTTTCCGGAGAAGTAGTTATCGTTATTCATAAAATCTCGCTTCAAAACTTTCTTTCTTTCGGAATGTTTGAGGAGGATTTTCAGATAAGAAGATCCGGACGAACGCTTGTTAATCAGTTAGCTGTATGTTGATGGAAGAAAATAATCAGGATTCGCGGGAAAGAATTGAACGAGAAGAATATCTTGCTACTGTTAAGCCAGCACCTGGCAACCGTTATTCTGGAACCAGCCACTCAAAAGCCTGGTACGCCCTCTACGTTCGTTCGCGAAATGAGAAAAAGGTGAATGAAATGCTCAACCGGGAGGGTATTGAAACGTATCTTCCTTTGCTAAAAACCCTTAAACAGTGGAGCGATCGCAAAAAGTGGGTACAGGAACCGCTCTTTAAATCATACCTGTTCGTACACATCGAAAAGCAGGAATATATGAAGGTGTTGCAAACCGACGGTGTGGTGCGGTACATCACTTTTGAAGGAAAGGCTGTACCCGTCCCGCCACAACAAATTCTTGCCATCAAACAATTTCTGAACAAGGAAGAAGATCCGGAGATATTATCGGAGTTGTTCGAAGCAGGAGATCATGTCGAGATCACCCGTGGCAGCCTTCGCGGACTGACCGGCAACCTGATCGACTTCCGCGGCAAACAAAAGGTTCAGATCGAAATCGAAAGCATTGGCAAATCGATTTACCTCACCATTCCAAAGTCATATTTAAAAGTTGTCAGCCCGGATTGAACCGGCGTGTTCCAACCCCCCCCCTACACCCATGCGTCATTGCGAGTCCCGGCCCCCCTCGCCCAAACTTCATTGCGAGTTCCACCCCACTTGCCCATACGTCATTGCGATCCCGCATTTAGCGGGAGAAGCAATCTCCCTGTATCCCACGCGTCATTGCGAGCCATAACGCTGGCCTGAGCGCCAGAGCGAAGCAATCTCCCCATTTCCACCACCACCCACCTAACCAAATACAGACCACCATGCAATGTACTTCCACTCAGAAAGGGGGAGACTGCTTCGGAGGCCAACGCCCTATCCTACCCTCTGCTCCTCGCAGTGACGTAGTCGTTGTGGTTTGTGGTGATTTTCAATTATTTTGCGATAATCCCGACCCCCCTTGCCCACCCGTCATTGCGATCCCGCATTTAGCGGGAGAAGCAATCTCCATGATACGGTTTATAACTCACCAGCCGTTTTTGTACATTTGTAAAAACCATTGCACCTATGGAACGCGGAGGATACGTTTACATCCTTACCAATAAGCACCACAACGTACTTTACACAGGGGTTTCAAGCCGACTTCGAAGCAGGGTTTGGGACCACAAAAACAAAGTGAATCCAAAGTCTTTTACAGCCAGGTATAATGTTAACAAACTGGTCTACTATGAATTTCACCTCACTATATTGGAGGCTATCAGCCGCGAAAAGCAAATTAAGGCAGGCTCCAGGAAAAAGAAACTCGATTTGATTAATCAATTTAATCCGGAATGGCGTGATTTATTCGATGAAGCTGAAGATTAATAGGTTTCACAGAATTCAGTTGATGAACTATTATTTTAGAATAATCCTGATCACATAATTGCAACCCCAACCCCCCCTACACCCACCCGTCATTGCGATCCCCGGCATTGGCCTGTATGCCGGAGCGAAGCAATCTCCCTGTATCCCACGCGTCATTGCGAGCCATAACGCTGGCCTGAGCGCCAGAGCGAAGCAATCTCCCCATTTCCACCACCACCCACCTAACCAAATACAGACTTCCAGGCAATGCACCTCCTCTCAGAAACGGGGAGACTGCTTCGGAGGCCTATGCTATTACCCTCCCCATGCTCCTCGCAGTGACGTTGTCGTAGAGGGTGGTGGATAAGGAGGGATTCATCAAACCTTTTTAATATTTTTTCGTAGCGACTTGACATTAATTAATTTTTGAGTAATTTTGCTACTCGTTTTTGATACAATGCTCGATACGCTAATCACATCGAAAACCCGTATAAAGTTGCTGCTCAGGTTTTTCCTTAACAGCAACTCGAGGTCCTATCTTCGGAACCTCGAATCCGAATTTGGTGAGTCTACCAACTCGATCCGTCTTGAATTAAATAAATTTGAAAAAGCCGGTCTGTTAAGTACCGAGATCGACGGAAATAAAAAGTATTTTCGCGCCAATTTAAAACATCCCCTTTACAAGGACATCAACAGCATATTGCTGAAGTATATCGGCTTCGACCAGATCATCGAAAGGGTGATCAATAAGCTCGGAAACCTTGATAAAGTGTATGTGGCGGGTGATTTTGCCAGGGGACTCGATAACCGGATCATCGACCTGATATTTGTCGGCGACGATATCAATCGTGATTACCTGGTTAAGCTTGTAGATAAAACCGAAAAGCTGATCAGCAGAAGGATCAGGTACGTTGTATTTGGCAGGGAAGAGTTCGAAACCTATTTCAAGGCGCAGAACGATCCCGATTGGCTGATCCTCTGGAAAAAAGAGATGTAAAACGGCCTCCAAAGCTGTTTTGTGTATTGCGCTAAAAAACAACCTGTTAGGTCATGGTTATGTGACTGAAAGGGCGGAGCTGTGGGGAGGAGGG
>JAGQVF010000263.1 GCA_020438135.1 Bacteroidales bacterium
CATCGAATAAGTTTACGGTGAAATATGATGGTAAATCTAATCGGTAGCTTTGCGCAATACAATAGATGACTTTTCAAATTTTTGAAGATTTTGAAAAAAATTGCAAAATTCAGAATAGTGTTCAGCTTTGAAGGTGCCTTTATTGGTTTTGAGATGGTTGACGATTATAACCTGGTTTCCTTCACGATATATGTCAGAAGCATACTTCCCGAATTCTGATTCACAGACAAACGGATCAGGGATGTATTCAAGAATATATTCTTCAGGCAATGTAAAAATGACCGAATCCGAAATATGCAAAGTATTTTTCATTTGGATTTCAAATTGTCTCTCATCATGATTACATGTCAAATTTTCAAGTGTTTTCAAAGGAATCATCGGAATAAACAACCGCTTACCTGTTTTCGATGCATATTTGTTTGATTGCAGATCAATATCAATCCGTCCGTAAGGAATTCTTTCCGGTATATCGGTAACTTTCAGATTTTCAATGATAGCATGTGGTACATAATAATTTTCATGAAACCATTTCTTTTGCTCATCGAAATCTTTATGAATAAACCTATACATATTACTGTAAGCAAGTCCTGTGTAAGTAATTGAAAAGCTACCGGCAGCCGCTCCATTTTCATTTATCGAAATATTGCCAAAACAAATCTTTTGATTTTGATCTTCGTTGAGTGTGTTGATTCTGACGATCGCGCCTCCGTTTTGGGTTATTGCCAGTGCCCATCTGTCTTCGGAGAATTTGCCAAGATATCCGAATGGTAAATTTTGTTCAGTACATTCGAGCCAAATGGTATCGGACTGCAATGGAATAAATAAAATAACATGATTGAACTGTTGAGCAGGGAAGTCAATATCTATTTCTGTGGCGGCTGTTCCTGCCTTAACAAGAGTGTATATAGATCTGATGCCAACGGCTTTAAGCAAGGCTTTTGTGTAATTTGATAAAGCCTTGCAATCTCCGTATCCGGTTTTTTCGACTACGGAAGCTTCAATCGGCTGAAAACCACCAATCCCGAGCTGAATACTTACATACCTGGTATTTTTCTGCATGTATTTGTATATTTTTTCAACCATGCCGAGGGTGTCCGTTATTCCGTTTATGAGCTCCCTGACTTTTGCAACAGTAGTTTCAGAAAGTTCATCTCTTCCTTCGTTGAGATCTGCAATCCAGGTCCCGAAGTTTTTCCAACTTGAAAGATTACCAGGATAACCGCCTTCAGAGAAGTCATCTGGTGCAAATTTTACGGATGGGACAATTTCATAAAGTGATGGTTGCAAAATCTCTTTTTTAAAGGCGGGCAGGTCTTTTATTTCCCAGGTTACATGTTGTGCATCAGCATCAGCAACAATTACAGGTTCTGTCCTGAAGTTTTTAAATCGGTATCTGTATTTGTTATCTTTATTACTAACAAGTGAGAGTGTAGCTGATTCTATAGCGATATCTTCTCCCCATTGCGGCACCCAGGTGGGTAGTTGCAACAACCCATCAATTTTTTTTGAATACGAAAAAACCACTGTGTAGGGATACTTTTTGACGGTGGGTTCATAATACCGGATCCTGTTATCGTCATATAAAGAAAATCCCGAAACGGCACTATAATCCTTTATTTTAGACTCCTTAACATGGTCGATGAGGTTGCCAAAAGCATCGTAAATCCGGATAGAGATATATTCAAAATGCGCTTGTTTATCGTAAAACTCTGCAAAAACACCATATTTATCGCCATTTGTATTAAGAATGGTTATTGCTGCATTCTTTTGATAGGTCGCTTTTTTGTCCGATTTTATTTCAATTTCCACTTGCGAAAGACGGATCACTGCATTTGCATTAACTTTTAAATCATCGGATATTGTATACGCAGGAAATACAGGTTCTCCGGTTAGTCCCTCGAAATTTAATACTCCTATTAGAAACCCAAAAAGTACATACGATTTCATGGTTATATTCTTTTGAGAACCACCTGTTCACCATGTTTTTCAATGATATGATTATAAAATGATTTTAGATATTCATACTCTTCTGGCAGGAACAATAGCTTGTTGATCTGTATCTTGCTCATGATTTGTAATGTGTTTCCAACCTGATTGGTAGTAAAAGTAAAGATTGCAGCGTTTTCGGGTAACTTAACCACTGAACTTTGTGGGATTTCATCAATACCATATCCCTCAGGTATCATCATGCTCACCATTACCGTAATGTCTGAAGGATATGCATATTCAACCGGATAAATCCTTTTCTCTATTTTGAATGGGTTTTCTTTGATGGCATCATACAAGAAGGGTGAAAAATAGACCATCTCACCTGAACCGGAAAATTGCTCACTTATATGAACAGTGAACTTTTCCTTGAAAGATTCGCTGATTTCCGCTTTGTTAATAAGTTCGAACGATTCAATAATCAGCCCGGAATTTTCTTCCTGTAGCTTATTTATGTATTCTTCATCGTTAATATATCCGGCAATTTTTTTTCTGGCAGAAATGGCACCATAGTCAGTAAAAACATGTTGAATATCGCCGTTCAGACTAAGGTTTTCATCCAGTGACAAGGTGTACATTGTAAATTGTTTAAAGGTTTTAGTCGGTTGCAGATCGATCCAATCCGACTGATCCCTTGATACTATCCTTCCCCTTTGGTTGAGATCGCGGGCTGGCAATATGCCAAAGGGAATTATTGGTTCAACAGCATCCATCAGGTACAATTTGTCTTCCACGAAAGCTGCACAGATTACATGGTTAAAGGCCGATACCGAAGGTTGAAAAGCATTTACAAATCCATTTTCACGCGTACTGAGCACCACAGGTTCGGCCATTACATCTAACTTTCTGAGCAGCAATATCAACATTAAATTGATGTCTGCGCTGTTACCGGATCGTTCATTAAAAGCTGTTCGTAGATTTGTAGTAGCAAATACAGAAAGTTTATCATTCCAGCGCATATAGTTTTGAATTGTAGTATATGCCAGGATCAATTTTCCCATGGGATCGGAATTGGTTTGTTGAATGGGATCTGCCAAATCTTTTAAGAATCCGCCTCCATTCAGCTCTGCCCCAAAATCGCTGTGCTCAAGCAGCAATTTATTAATGTCATCCCAGGTTCTTGTGTAATTTTCAGTCAGTCCGTATTTGGGTTCATAAGCGGCCAGTTCGAAGTCTATTTTCGCAATATAGTTCTCAACACTCGTAAGCGGTTCTTCCTTTATAAAGGCGGGTACATCCTTCATCGACCAATACAGCTTTTCTTCCAGATAAGAATAGTTTTCAGTTGTGAAATTTGTTTGGGTTACCTTCATCCCATCCCTTTCTTTAGACGTTATGGTAACGGTTTTATTTGTGATTTCTGAAGTTGATTCAAAGATTGGAATGTATCCCCTCATTTCTTTTTTATACTTCAACCATTCAGGTATCACAACGGTATATTCACTCCAGATGGTTGGGATATCATGTTGAAAATACCAGGAATTTAAATTAAAAAAGAAATCAGAGGCTACCGTGTATTCAATTTCAATTACACTTCCCTCTTTAACCTGTGGCATTGAAAATTTTTCGTGTTCCCAATGTTTTGATGTTTCTTCTGAATACACATCTCCGTTTTTCAGTTTATCTTTCGAGATTTTCCCGTTCTCCAGGTTATAGGTTACCCCTTTTAGTCGTGTAATCTTTTCTTTATCTGCGCCACTCTGGTATAGTGGAATTGAAAAATCTGCCCAATCGTACCCCGTATTTTTAAAAATTTTAACCCGAATGTACCTGTCGAAAACCAGTTGAAAACCTATGTTATTGGAATAATCGAATGTTACCTTTCCGATATCGCACAAAATAACAGCTCTTGCATTAGAATCAAGTTCGCAGGTTTGCAAAAGCAACTCTTCTGTGCTAATATCTCCGGGCTTGAATTTAGATTTTTGAGCGATAGATACACCGCTAAAAATAAAGGGAATGATCACGATGATAAGGATAATGGTAATTCTTTTCATGTTTAAAAAAGTTTATTCTGTAAAGATATAGGAATTGATTCTTTAAAAAAGGATTTACCGTAATTTAGAAAAAATCTAAATTTCAGACAGTTGTTATTCATGGTATTAGAAAAAGCCAGAGTTACAGTAATCACTCCGGCTTATGTTGTGTATGAAATTGTTAAGTTTTAGTCTGCTATGACAGAAATTGCTGAATGACATGGGGTTCCGTCATTTCCAATCCCTTCTGCTATTATTCGATAGAATGTTTTTATACCTGGCAAAGGAATCGAAACATTTGATTTACCCTGTTCATCGAAAATGATATTGGCATTCCAGTAAACGGTACCGGTTGGTGATCCTGCACTTACAGAATCATTAGCTGCCTTCGCATAAACCGGGAATTCACGACTTCTCCTGTAAACCGGGATTTCAGGTAAATTGATGATCTCTTTGGGTTTCACCCTGGGCTGAAAATCAAGGAACATATTCGGACCTTTGGTAGTGATTTGAACCACACCGCCCCGGCAATCGCCATATTCAGCAGGAATACCTCCCAAAATCACATTTATCTCTGCGATACCCATCGATGGAACATTGTTGTCACCAATCATTCGGATGCCATCCACATAATAAATTGTCTGATCGGGCCGGGCACCCCGCACACTTCCAACCTCACCGTCTTCTGAAAATACACCTCCTGCCATGGTCACCATCCCTTCTGTGGTTTTTCGCGGAGAGGTACGAATTACTTCCGGTGGAATTGTGTAGGAGTTGGCTGTAACATCGATGTCGATGATGGGTTCTTCGTAACTGACAATTACTTCAGGAAGATCGATTGAGCTTTGAATTTCTTCAATCTTTTCCCGTTTCACAACAATCGAATGATCATCAAATTCGTGATGTGAATTGTGCAAATAGCCCGGATCAATAGCCAGAAGGTTAAACCAATCATTCTTTGTATTTTCAGATGAAATGGCAATGCGGTTATTATTTTCATCATTTTCGATGTGATCTTTAACAATAACCATTTTTTCAGTGATCTTCGACAGGTTATCCATTTCAATATCCAGATAAATGATCTTCTGCGATTTTAATACCACGTTGGTAATGCCATATGGCGGATATCCGGAAAAACTGGCTTTGATATCAACTTTGCCCGGAGGCAGAGGTTTAAGCGTGTAAAAGCCATCTTCGTCGCACATGGTGCCACTGATGATATTTCCGTTTGCTTCTGCTGAAACAGTAGCAAAGGGAAGAGGCTCACCCGTTTTAACATCGGTGATCTGCCCTTTGATGCAGGCTGATCCTGAACTCACCGCGAAAACTTCATCAGGATCGTTCTCGATCACTGCTTTACCTCCTACCAGAAATTCGTAATTCTTTGCAATGTCGATTTTCAGGCTATCTGTATATTCCGTTAGTAAATAGGTGGAAATTTGGTTGTTAACGTCCTTGAAAGTGATCAGTTTTTCTTCTGAAAGATCAATGCCTTCCAGCCTGAAATAACCGTTTTTATCGGTTTTTACTTTGTATTCTGTTCCGTCGACAAAGATTTTCAGGTTTTTGATCCTGTTAGGTAATGTGTCGCTGTAAACATATCCTTCAATAACGGCTTTTTCAGGATCGTAGGTCAACAAAGGTTTTTGGCCGGATTTTATCTCCTCCCAGGTAAAATGCCGCCAACCACGGGTCATTAACAACAGATCAAGGTTTTGAGCCGCCATCGGGTTTGCCGGATCAAAATATTCCGATGGATCTGCAACCGAACCAAAAATATCAGGCTCAAGGTACAACCCTGCAATGAGGTTGCCGGGTTCAATTCCTGATGATTTGATCAATTGATCGTCGGTAACAGAGATCGAAAATTCACCTTG
>JAGQVF010000264.1 GCA_020438135.1 Bacteroidales bacterium
TGGAAATGAAGGTGATCATCGACTGGGTGGCCAAC
Organism: Bacteroidales bacterium; assembly: GCA_020438135.1. Classification (GTDB taxonomy): domain Bacteria; phylum Bacteroidota; class Bacteroidia; order Bacteroidales; family JAADJA01; genus JAADJA01. The sequence goes on from JAGQVF010000264.1 coordinate 36, forward strand.
CATACGGCCTGGGATCACCACTGGACCATCGACCATCCTGAATTTTATGAAAAGGATGAGGATGGCAATTTTAAAGCGCCGGTGGAGGATTGGGAGGACGTGATCCATCTCGATTATGGAAATCCTGACTTGTGGGACGCCATGATCGGTGATATGCAATTCTGGATTGATGAAACCGGGATCGATGGTTTCAGATGTGATATGGCGCACCTTGTTCCGACCTTGTTCTGGAACCGGGCCCGTCGCGACCTGGACAAAATTAAACCGGTTTACATGCTCGCCGAATCGGAGAATTTTGACTTGCTTGAATACGCCTTTGATACCATCTATAACTGGAAACTGATGCATGCCATGAACGAGGTGGCTGCTGGAAATGCAAATTCAAAAAAACTGGGTGAAACCATTTCCAATGAATTTAAATATTTGCCGAAGGGTGCTTCATTCATGAATTTCACGAGCAACCACGATGAAAACTCCTGGCAGGGATCGGCCATCGAACGGATCCATTATTTTCTTGAACCTTTGACTGTGCTGACTTTTCTAATTCCGGGAATGCCGCTGATCTATTCAGGACAGGAAGCCGGAAATTACCGCCGCTTGAAATTTTTCGATAAGGATGAGATTGAATGGAAAGAGGATAAGATGTTTGGGCTGTTTCAAAAACTGATCAAAATTAAAAAATCCATCACCGACCCGGCTGAAGAACCTGAATTACGCAACATAAAAACCGATGCTCCGGATCAGGTTGTTGCAATAGCTTTGTTTAAGGATGAAGTTAAATGCCTGTGTCTGCTGAACCTGTCGGATAAAGAGGTGCATTTTTATGTAAAATGTCAAAACCTTAATGGACAGTATCGTAATTTGATTGATGATGACCAGCAGTCCTACAGTTGCCATAACCGGTTTACATTGTCGGCCTGCGGCTATCTTGTGATAGGGTAATTCAAAGGATTGAAGTAACATCTTAAATAATAACCAGTTTAATATTTTTTCAAAAAATAACCAATTATGAGGTGGATTTTGATCGCTTTTATTTTTGCAATCATTGGTCACTCAAATGCTCAAATTGGTGTTTCTGAAAAAATTGGGAAACATCAAATCACTGCCGATGTGCTCAAACCCTGGTTTGGGAATGTAGTTCTAACATACGAGTACTTACTGCCTGGCAACAATAGCTTTGGTCTGCGGTTTGGTCAGTTTAGCACTTATCGGACTCCCTTCCTGAGTTTTTATCTCCATGAAAAGCGACTGGGTTTTTCAACAGAGTTGTTTTACAATTTCAACTATTTTCAGAAATATAAAGAGAGAAAAGTAAGACTCCATTCGTTTGGTTTTTTTATAAACTGCAAGAATCTTGATTACCAGGAGGTTCATGAGACAACAAAAGCTAAAAAAGTTGATGAATACCATATGAATTCCATTTCAGTTGGATTTCTGACAGGGAGAAAATATATTTATTATTCTGGATTTACTTTTGGATTTTTTTTAGGAGGCGGACTGAGCAGGTGTCTGAATGACTTCAAATCCGACGATTCGGCATTTTTATTTTTCCCAAATGGATTCATTGTGAAGGCAGGATTGGAGGTTGGATTTAGTTTTTAGCCATGATGAGATTTAAAATTTCGATTTTACTGATACTTATAACCTCATTTTCCTTGTATGGATTTTCCGGGGAAAGGGATACTTTGTCCTTCAAAAATAAGCTGGACGTAAATATTTTTCCTTTGATATACGGCCATTTTCAGGTGGGCTACGAACGCATGATTTCGAATCAAGTGGCTATGAAGTTTATCCCTGGCAAAATTGAATATTTCGGTGATAATGAACACGGAGAATATTTTTCCAGAGGATATTCTTTAGAAATGCAGCTTAAAAAATATTTTATCAATCAGGAATCACATATGCCAAAGTTGAATGTATTTTTAAGTATCTATGCATTTTATCGGCACGAATACATTAAAGATCAGTATTTAAAAATTGATGAGGATTTCAACGATATATATCTCGACAGGGAACGGAGACTCAACGCTTTCGGTGCCGGACTGATTACCGGCTTAAGGTTTATCCAACACAAACGATTTACTACCGACCTGTATATCGGTATAGGCTACCGGAATGATAATTACACCAACTGGCCCGATTCAGCAGGTCCCGATCTTAGAGGAGGAATTTCATTCGGAATATTGTTTTAACCATTTAACCATTTAGCAATGAAACCCTTTACCCATTAATTCTCAACGATCTTAAACTCCGTCCTCCGGTTCAATTGCCGACCCTCATAAGTATTGTTATCCGCCACCGGTTCTGATGATCCATATCCTTTATAAATTACCCTGTCCTGCGAAATGCCTTTTCTTACCAGATATTCAACAACCGCTTTTGCGCGGTTTTCGGAAAGTTTCTGGTTGGTAGCTTCTGAACCTGTATTGTCTGTATGCCCAGAGATCTCTACCTTCAGGCGTGGAAGTTTGTTCAGCAGGTTGTACAACCTTTCGAGTTCAGGGGTCGATTCGGGACGTAGTATGAATTTCCCGACATCAAAAAATACATTCCGCAAAACGATCTTACATCCGATACATACATTTTGCAAATAAATATCCTTTTTCACCAGTTGGTAATCACTCAATTCCGGCAGATCGAAATTTTCAGAATAGAACAGGTAATCTTCGGCTATTACCGCAATACCGTAATTAATTCCCGAAGGCAGCGACACCAGGAACTTCCCGGTTTCGCTGTTGGAATGAACGGTCATGATCATCTCATTTTTTTCATTATCCACGATTTCAATGTCTGCAGTAACAGGCTCCTTTGTGAACTCATCCAGGATGCGGCCCTTGAGCACCGTCAGGTTTTTTGCATCAATCTGAACGGGGGCTTCCAAAGTAGATTCATGTACCGGAGTTGCCCTGCTGGCAAGCAATTGATCTTCGGTGTCGATCAGCATGGGCTTTTCAGGTCCGAGAAATGTGACCCTGTATATATCATACCCACCTTTGTTATCTTCCTTACGGTTTGAGGTGATATACGCATGTTTCCCACTGGCAGAAACGGAAATATATTTTTCATCAAATACGGTATTTACGGGATAACCTAAATTCTCCGGTTCCGACCACCGGCCCGATTCCCTTACACTTTTAAACACATCATAGCCACCCATCGAATTGTGTCCCTGAGAGGTGAAATAGATCGTTTTACCATCCGGGTGAAAAAAGATACAGGCTTCATTATATGGTGTGTTTAGCTCCGAACCTGCTGTAAATGCTTTTCCCCATTCCTCTTTAAAACGGGTGTTGATTCGGCCACTGAAGAACATATCCATTCCTCCCTTGTTGGCATATGCATTATCAGTAACAAAATAGATCTTGATATCATCGTGCGAAAAACTGGCATACGATTCATCGGCTTCAGTGTTGATGCTGTTTCTGGCGAGTTCTCTAGGATTACTCCAACGGGTTCCTGTCAGTTCGCTCAGATAAATATTCTTATTGCCTGTGATATCATTTACCATAAACAGGCGTTGGGCATCTCCTGACAGAGCAACACATTCATCATCATTATCGGTGTTCAAATCCATGGGCTTTGGCTTGCTCCAACTGCCGTTTTCGTTCAGAGAGATGTACATATCAGCCCGATACTCATCATTTTCGTTTTTTTGTCCTCCTTTGGTATTTTCGTTTCGCGAGTTAAGTATGATTGTGGATTCATCAGCTGATACATTAGCACTGTAATCGTCGTATCTGGTATTTAGTTCTTCAAGGTTTTCAACCCAAACCCTTGCCGGATTGTCCATCAGGTCACTTGCTGATTTAATCTCAGAAAGCTCTTTATTTATTTTGGGTATGTAAATCTCTTCACTTTTGCCTTTGAGCTGAACTTTACATTTTTTAAAGTTTTTCTCAGCTTCATTAAACTGGTAATCGAATTTATAAGCTTTGGCCAGAAAAAAATAAACCTCAGGATCTCCCTCGGGGTCCAGTTTAACCGATTTTTCCAGATAAGGGATTGCTTCTGTTTTTTGTGAAGTTTGAAGCATACATTTCCCTATTTTATAATTCAACTCCGCATTATCTGGATTAAATTCCTGTGCGTCCCTATACAAATCAAGTGCTTTTAAAAAAGATGCAGTATGTTCCTCATCGTCTGCAAGTTTTAAAAAGCCGGCTTCCATCAGTTCATCGGCTTGTTCCATCTTTTCCATGATGGTTTTCAATTGGTCTTTTTGATCTTTAAAATTTGAAGATTTAAAATCCACATTTTGGGCAAGCAAAAAACCCGAAGAAATAAGATAAGAGAATAACAACAGAGAAATATATTTCATGATGGAGCCAGATTTTGTTCTGTTTTTTGAATTTTGAAAAATCATAATCATTTATTGCGCACATTCAACATCCAGAAATTTTTTTGCATGGGTGATACCCAGAGTTGATGCTGTTTGCCAATCACTGCAACAACCTTCACGATCACGCATACTCTCTTTTAAAATACCCCTGTTAAGATATGCGGCTGCATATTCCGGATTTAATTGGATGGCCATATTAAAATCAGCCATCGCTTTGTCGAAGTTTTTCATTTTAAAGTATGCAATACCCCGGTTGTTAAATGCGATCGGGTACTTCGGATTAATTTTTATTGCTTTTGAAAATTCGTCGATTGCAGTATTAAAATCTTCCCTTTCGAGGTAAATGCTTCCGCGGTTATTGAAAGCAAGAAAATACTCAGGATCTATCCTGATGGCCTTTGTATAGGCTTCCAAAGCTTTGTCAGTTTCATTCATTCTTTTGTAAATGCTACCCAGGTTATTAACCAGAAACGCCTGGTCAGGATCCAGCGATATCGCCTTTTGTTGCGATTGCACCGCAGTTTCGTAATTTTCAAGCTTTCTGTAGCTACTTGCAATGTCATTATAGGCATTGGCATAATCACGTTTTAATTCCAGGGATTTATTGAGCCATGTAATCGCTTTTTCATATTCGCCTTTTAAAAAATATACTTCACCCATCAGGTATGCTGGTTTGTGCGTAAGCGGCTGCAGTTCGGTCAATCGGGTATAATCTTCAATGGCCTTGTTATATGATGCGACCTCTGTGAATGCATCTGCCCGGTTATAGAAAGCCTCGATGTGGTTCGGATTTTTATTGATTACCGTATCAAAATCCTGAATTGCAGAGGCCGGATCTCCATTGACAAGGATAGCACATCCCCGGTTAAAGTAGGCTTCAGTAAAATCTGGCTTCAGAGATATGGCTTGACCAAAATGATTGATAGCCTCCGCAAATTTTTTATTTTTAAAATCGGCAATTCCTCTGTTGTAAGCCTCTTGTGCTTGTTTTACGATTTGTGTTTCCTGGTTAAGCTGAGCGATCGAATCCCTGAAAAATATCTCTTCCTGGGTTAGCGTTGAGTCTGCCATCGAGAGGGAATCGGGCTCAGGAAATTGGGTTGATAATGAATCCGTTTGTCCGTGTGTGATAGCCGTAGCAAGCAAGATCAGGAACAATGTCGGTAATAATCTCATTTTTTGTAAGTGTTTGAAAATTAAAAATATAGGCTAGTCGATTTATGTCGTTATGGTTTGCTTCGTTTTATATCCAATTTATCCTGGACAAAAAATGTCGCACCCGCCCCGAGGATCATGAATACACCTGCAAGAAGGATTGAATAGATCGGTTTGTCATCAAAAACATATTGAAGGATAAGTCCACCAAAAATTCCGTTTACGATTTGCGGAATGGTGATAGACATATTGAAAAGCCCCATAAATACGCCCATCTGTTTGGGTGGAATAGCATTTGCTAACATTGCATAAGGCATTGCCAGAATGCTGCCCCAGGCAATTCCGATTCCAATCATCGGGATGATCAGAAGGTCGGCATTCGGTATGATTGCAAAAGATAAAAAAGATAATCCACCAATTGTGAGTGCGGTGGCATGCGTTGCACGTCTTCCAATTTTTTTGGCAACTTTAGGTAACAGTAGTGCAATGATGGCTGAAACCCCGTTGTAAATCCCAAATAAAATTCCTACCCAATCGCCAGCCTCCTGATATCCGGCGGAGTTGGGATCGGGTGAATTATAAAAATGCCCGGCAATGGCCGGCGTAGTGAATACCCACATCGAAAATAGTGCAAACCACGAAAAGAATTGTACAAGTAGCAACTGCCACATGGTTTTAGGGATCTTGATCTTTGTCTTTTGTGTTTCGTCCGATGTCGGAGTATTTTCATCCTCATAAAACTCAGGTGGATATTCTTTGGTAGAAGCAACGGTCCAGATAATAGAGGAGATTAAAACAGCTGCGCCAAAATAAAAAGAAATATACACGGTAGGGGGCACCAGGCCCTCAGTTGCCGCTTCTTTTGAAACTCCGAACCAGTTTCCGAGAATGTATGGAAGCCACGAACCAACTACGGCACCAATACCTATCAAAAGGGTTTGCATCGAAAATCCAAGAGTGTGTTGTTCCTCAGGAAGTTTATCGGCTACCAATGCCCTGAATGGTTCCATTGAAATATTAAAGGAGGCATCCATGATCATCAGCAATCCACCTCCTATAAACATGGGTGCAATGATAGATGCGAGGTGCGGAGCATTGGGCATCAGTATCAATGCGATGCTTGCCAGCGCTGCTCCTGCCAGGAAATAGGGGCGGCGTCGTCCCAGTCTGTTCCAGGTTTTATCACTGAAATACCCTACAATGGGTTGTACGATCATCCCGGTAATGGGGGCAACCAGCCAAAACCAACTCAGATGGTGTACATCCGCACCGAAAGTTTGCAAAATTCTGGAGGCATTTGCATTTTGCAAAGCAAATCCAAACTGGATCCCGAGGAATCCAAAACTCATATTCCATATCTGCCAGAAGGATAGGCGGGGTTTCTGCTTCATCAATTATGTTGTTTTTGAGAAGCCCCGAAGATACATATAATTTAATTTTTATTTTGCACTATTAACCTTCAAATATTTGGATCAATTCTAAATTAGGTAGTGAGGCGATATTTGGTTATCAATTTATTTGTGGGGAATGGAATAGACCTTATTTTTACCCGGATAATTCAAATTATTTTCTAACTGAAACCAGTGAGGTTTCACAAAAACAAAACGAGATGAAAAAAATTTACTTATTGATACTGGTAATAGGAGTAGTTTTTGCCGGTTGTAACAAAGAAGATGATGAAAATGACGAACCCAAACCCACGAGTGCAGATGTTACACAACAAAACAACGGGGTAACAACTTCGTCCTATGCACCTTTTACCAGCGGTTCAACATTTGATTATAAATATGTTGATTTTTTTGGTGAAGAAACAATGTCAACCTGGACTGTGCTGGAAGGAAAGGTAATTGATGACATTTTTTACGTTGAAATAAGTGGCTTTTTAGGTTCTACTGACAATGGATATTTTAATTGCGAGAATGGAAACTACACAGCCTATATCCCTGCTAACGGAGCCCTTCCCACGCTTAAGCTCGTATACTTAAAAGAAAATGTTGCCATAGGGGAATCCTGGTCGCAAACATTAACTGTAAGTAATCAGGGTGTTAATATGGATAATAAATATGAATTTACCTATGAAAGCAAACTGGACAGCTTAACCGTTGAAGGTAAAACATACACAGATATTATGCATGTTCATCTTGACCTTTATACTGTTTTTATGGGCCAGGAGATGCTGGCATCATCGGATGATTATTACTGGGCCAAAGGTGTTGGCCTCATTAAAAAGACAGGCTTGTCGGCCACATTATATCTCATGGACTATAATATCCAATAATTATAAAAAAAGCCCGGATCAATGAACTGAAAGATCATAATGTTGATTGTAATCATGTAAAATTTTAAGGGCTTTTTCTATATCATCTTCATCACCTTTGGCAATCAGGATAACTTTACCTTTGGTAAGGTATTCTTTGAACCTGAGGTGATGTTTGTTTTCAATTCCCAGTGTGGCAAGCAATGAAACAACCCCACCTCCGATAAGTCCGAAATCCAGCCCTGCAAGGGCGCCTACAAGGGCACCGGCACCGTAAATAAACCCTAAACCAGGGATTGCAAATATGCCTATTCCCGTTAGAACGCCAAGTACTGGTCCGGCTATAGCTCCAACAACCAGCGGAGCTTCAGTTGATGGATCATTGGTATCAATGGTCCCTTCAGAGCTATCCCTTTTATCGACACTGGTTTTTCCCATCAACGATATATTTTCCTCCCGGATCGCTTCCCCTTTAAGTAATTTAATAGCTTCAATTGCTTCAGCATGTTGGTTATAAACTCCAATCAGAGATTTCATAATTATTAGTGTTTCAAGGAAGGGTTCAAAAACAATGCAAAACCTGCAAATGAGGTTTCAAACATGTACATTGCCTTTCAACTTGTGTAGTCAGAGCCTCATAATGTGCAATAAATTGTGCAGAAGAGCCGGACCGATTGTGTTTAATCATTCTCAAAGGTGCATCAATAAAAGGAATTGAATTTTTGATTCAATGGCATAATTTTTCAACCTGAAGTTTATAAAAAAATAATATGGAACTTAAAGAAAAAAGCTGCATCCCCTGTGAAGGAGGAGTTGATCCGTTAACAAAAGCCGAAGTTTCGGATTATCTTGGTAAATTGAAAGTGGGATGGAAGACCGCAGATTTTAAGAAAATACATAAAAATTACCCTTTTAAAGATTTCAAACAAGCGATGGATTTCGCAAATAAGGTAGCAAACATTGCCGAATCTGAAAATCATCACCCCGATATGTGTGTACATTATGGAAGTGTAGATATGGAAATCAGCACACACGCTATTGGAGGATTATCGGAAAATGATTTTATACTCGCTGCTAAAATCGATGATATTTCATAATCATGACATTCCCAATACAAAATACGGGTCTTTTTACCGATCATTACGAGCTTGTTATGGCTGAAGGATATTTTTTATCAGGACTTAATAATTACCCGGTGGCTTTTGATTATTTTTTTAGGAAAAATAGTTTTAAAGGTGGATATACAGTCTTCGCCGGGTTAAATACCCTGTTGGATTTTATCAGCAATTTTGGTTTTGAGGATGAAGACCTGAACTTTCTATCTCTAAATGGATTCGATGACAATTTTCTCAATTATTTGAAAAACTTCAGGTTCAGAGGAAATATTTATAGTGTAAAGGAAGGTGAAATTGTTTTTCCAAATGAGCCTGTTATACGTGTTGAAGGCGGACTGGCGGAGACTCAGCTAATTGAAACTTTATTGTTGAACACAATCAACTTTCAATCTTTAATAGCCACAAAGGCATCCCGAATGAAATATGTTTCAGAAGGCAAAACCTTGATGGACTTCGGGTTAAGAAGAGCACAGGGCCTGGGCGGTATTCATGCAACAAGAGCTGCAGCTATCGGTGGGTTTGAACTTACATCAAATGTGTATAGTGCCAGCCTTTTTGGACTAAAATCCAGCGGAACGATGGCACATTCGTGGATACAGAATTTTAGTGATGAACTTGAAGCTTTCAGGACTTTTGCCAAACATTTCCCCGATCAAAGTATATTATTGGTAGATACTTATGATACTCTGAAATCGGGGATTCCTAACGCAATACAAATAGCAGGAGAGCTAAGGCAGAAGGGCGCTGAGCTCAAAGGTATTCGTCTCGATAGCGGTGATTTGGCGTATTTAAGTAAAGTTGCCCGAAAAATGCTTGATAAGGCAGGATTTGAAAATGTGAGAATTGTTGCATCCAATCAGCTGGATGAACATCTTATTAAAAGTTTAGAAGCGCAACATGCACCAATTGATGTTTATGGAGTGGGAACTGCACTGGCAACCGGAAAAAATGATCCTGCACTGGATGGGGTTTATAAACTAGCAATGACCAATCACCTGCCATCGATGAAATTTTCGGAAAATCAAACAAAAGAAACGCTGCCGGGAATTAAATCACTCTCCAGGTTTACCGATCAAAATAATCAATTTGTGATGGACGGAATTGCCCTTGATCACGAAAAAGAAACAATACGTTTTATGCATCCTTTCGATAAGTCTAAATTTACAACTATGGAAGATATGCAAAGGGAATTTCTTTTGGATTGTGTTATGACTGAAGGGGAGATTGATTCACGGTTTAAGAATTTGTCCATTTCGGATTCGTCAGCCTATTTTACAAAACGTTTTACACAATTACCTGAGGAGTTTAAGCGGTTTGAGAATCCGCATTTGTATAAAGTCGGCATCAGTGAAAAACTGTTCGAATTAAAAACAGAACTTAGAAAAAGAATTAATCATGAAAGCGCTACTAATAGTGGATCTACAGCGTGATTTTTGTCCGGGAGGAGCCCTTCCTGCTGCGAAAGCTAACCATATTGTGCCGGTAATCAACAACCTGATGGGAAAATTTGAGCATGTGATTGCTTCCAGGGACTGGCATCCTGAAGAGAGTGTGCATTTTTCGGTATGGCCCAAACACTGCATCCGTCATTCTGAAGGAGCAAAGTTTCATCCTGATCTTCAGGTTGATCAAATTAAACAAACTTTTCTGAAAGGTACAGAAGGCAAAGATGACGGTTATTCAGCTTTTGAAGCGACCAATAAAAATCTTAATGAATATCTCGGTCAAAATCAAATTGATCAATTATTTATCACAGGTTTAACAACTGAATATTGTGTGAAAGAAACAGCTCTTGATGCTGTTCGGAATAATATAGACACCTATGTGATAAGAGATGCAGTAGCGGCTGTGAACAAAGAGAAGGGAGATGAGGGAAAAGCATTTGCAGAGATGGAAGAAAAAGGAGTGAGGCTGATTTTTTCAACGAAAATAAAATGATTAATTAAACATGAATCTAAAAATAGCACTTATGAAAAACGTAAAAAATTTAGTTGGTCCGGCACTGATATTGGCGATTGTATTGTTTGTCAGTGGTTGTGAACCACAACAGAATTCAAATAAAGGTACAGAGGTCAACACACCTGAAATCAGTAAGGCAATATGTGTTTTGCATCCCACTGAAGGTGATTCAGCGTCAGGCGTGGTAACGTTTACAGGTACGCAAGATGGAATTCGAATTGAAGTTGAAATGACTGGACTTACTCCCGGCAAACATGGTTTTCATGTACATCAATGGGGCGATTGCAGCAAAGATGATGGTACTTCGGCAGGTGGACATTTTAATCCCGAAGATAAAAAACACGGAGCGCCCTCAGATGCTGAGCGACATGTGGGTGATCTCGGAAACATCGAAGCCAACGAGATGGGTAATGTGAATGTTACCATGACAGATACGGTGATCTCATTTCAGGGACTGCATTCGATTATTGGCCGTGGAATTATTGTTCATGCCGGAGAAGATGATCTCACTTCTCAGCCAACCGGAGATGCGGGAGCAAGAGTTGCATGTGGGGTGATTGGTATTGCCGGGGAGAAGTAGAATTTTTTAAAACATAAAAGGCGCTTTTAATGCGCCTTTTTGTACCCGGAGCGGGACTTGAACCCGCACGGCCGCAATGGCCATTGGATTTTAAGTCCAACGTGTCTACCAATTCCACCATCCGGGC
>JAGQVF010000265.1:0-1210 GCA_020438135.1 Bacteroidales bacterium
AAAATTCGGAATTGAACTTTAAACGCCACAATCATTCCACAGTCAATTGTTTATCTTTGCCGAAATTACAAAATTCAGTTATGACAGCACAAAAATCCTTCAAAAGATATACGGTTACCTCCGCTTTGCCTTATGCCAACGGACCCATTCACATCGGCCATTTGGCAGGAGTGTATGTTCCGGCAGATATTTATGTCCGGTATTTACGGCTCAAAGGTGAAGATGTGGTATTTATCGGGGGTTCGGATGAGCACGGCGTACCGATCACCATTAAAGCCCGAAAAGAGGGCGTTTCGCCGCAGGCAATTGTGGATCGTTATCACAGTCAGATCAAAGATTCTTTCGAAAAATTCGGGATATCATTTGATATTTATTCACGCACTTCCAACAAGATCCATCACGAAACGGCGTCGGAATTTTTTACGAAACTGCACAATAAGGGTGAATTTATCGAACGCACTTCCGAGCAGTATTACGATGAAGAGTCGAAACATTTTCTTGCCGATCGCTACATCACCGGCACCTGTCCGCATTGCGGTTTTGAAAAAGCGTATGGCGATCAGTGCGAAAATTGCGGAACATCGCTTAGTCCGAACGACCTGATCAATCCGGTGTCGGTTTTGACCGGCAATAAACCGGTGAGAAAAGAGACCAAACACTGGTTTCTTCCGCTCGATAAATACGAGCCCTGGTTGAAAGAATGGATCATCGACGGGCATAAGGACGACTGGAAAACCAATGTGTATGGCCAGTGCAAATCGTGGATCGACCAGGGCCTGCAACCCCGGGCCGTGACCCGTGACCTCGACTGGGGTGTGAAAGTTCCGCTGGAAGAGGCGGAAGGAAAAGTGCTGTATGTTTGGTTCGATGCCCCCATCGGATATATTTCCGCCACCCGCGAATGGGCCGAAAAATCAGGGAAAAACTGGGAAACCTACTGGAAAGATCCCGATACACGACTGATCCATTTCATCGGGAAGGACAATATTGTTTTTCATTGTATCATTTTCCCCTCGATGCTGAAACATGAAGGATCTTACATTCTTCCCGACAATGTGCCGGCATTTGAATTCTTAAATCTTGAAAACGACAAGATTTCCACTTCCCGCAACTGGGCCGTGTGGTTACATGAATACCTAGAGGATTTTCCCGGAAAACAGGATGTGCTGCGTTATGTGTTAACGGCCAATGCCCCCGAAACCAAAGACAA
>JAGQVF010000265.1:1320-7816 GCA_020438135.1 Bacteroidales bacterium
GCCATCGAAGATCTGAATGATTATGATAAATCGGTGCTGGAAGAAATTTCGCAGGTGCAGATGAAAGTGGGAGTGAGCCTCAACAACTTCCGTTTCCGGGAAGCGCTGAATGAAATGATGAACCTGGCGCGGCTGGGAAATAAATACCTCACCGATTCGGAGCCCTGGAAGGTGATCAAAACCGATGAAGCGAGGGTACGCACGGTGCTGAATATTTCACTTCAAATTTGTGCAAACCTGTCGATCGTTTCCAGGCCATTTCTGCCTTTCACAGCCGATAAACTGGCAGCAATGCTCAACATCGATAAACTCGTGTGGTTGAATGCCGGGCGTACCGATTTGCTTCCGGATGATCATCAGCTTGATAAGCCTGCATTTTTATTTGAAAAGATCGAAGATCAGCAAATCGAAGCACAGGTTCAAAAATTACTCGATACCAAAAAAGCAAATCAACAAGCCGAAGCGAAAGCTGCTCCTGCCAAAGAAACCATTCAGTTTGATGATTTTGCAAAGATCGATCTACGGGTAGGTACCATCCTGGAAGCAGAAAAAGTGCCCAAAACCAAAAAGCTGTTAAAATTGCTTATCGATACCGGCATCGATAAAAGAACAGTTGTTTCGGGCATAGCCGAAGATTATAAACCGGAGGAGATCGTTGGTAAAAAGGTGACCATCCTGGTGAACCTGGCTCCCCGAAAATTGAAAGGCATCGAATCGAACGGTATGATCCTGATGGCTGAAAACCATGAAGGCAAACTCAGTTTTATCACCCCATCCGAAGATTTTGAAGCAGGAAGTGAAATCCGGTAAATATGACAGAACAAAAACAATTTTGCTACGATTATCCCAGACCGGCACTCACCGTAGATGCAGCAGTGTTTCGCAGACATGCCGGTGTAACTGAGGTTTTGCTGATCCAGCGGAAAAATTATCCTTTCGAAGGGATGTGGGCCTTGCCGGGTGGTTTTGTCGATATGGACGAAACCTGTGAAACTGCAGTTGTGAGAGAGCTGGAAGAGGAAACCCATTTGCAGGCAAATGAGCTAAAACAACTCCACACCTTTTCGGCGCTTGGTCGTGATCCACGTGGTAGAACCGTTTCAGTAACTTTTTATGGAACGGTTGATTTTGATAAGTCATCTGTGAAAGGAGGCGACGATGCTGCCGATGCCCGTTGGTTTACCCTGGATAACATGCCTCCACTGGCTTTCGACCACATTGAAGCAGTGATGATGGCATCAAAGCGATTACAGTAATACGTAAAGATATAAATACCAATATTTCAAATTCCAAGTTCCAGGCTGGGTAATTTTTCAAAACGGAATGTAGGAATGTTGGCTTTTAATTTGGATTTTGCTCAAAACATCTTCACGATCATCTTACTCCACGCTTCACGGTTTTTGATCCTGAATTTATTTTCCTTTTCGTTGGTAATGATGCTTAATCCCTGGGGGAAAAACATCCGGTCTTTGAAAAGCATCACATCGCGAATATCGCTTGGCTCGATTGCGATATCATCGTGATGTGAACCATTTGGCGCAGCTTTAAAATAGATCCGTTGATTGGTGAGGATCAGTTTACCGGCGATTGAATTCTTATTATCCAGCAGGGTAGTGTCTGAAGCTTTTATAACCTGTTCGTTGGGTTGCATGGTGATCTTCATGGTATAAATTGTTATTTGTTTATGGGTATAAGCTATTGGTAGCCATTTTCACTTTAGAGATATGACGCCCCTTCACCTGAATTGTTACAACCGTTTTACTGAATTGTTACGACAATTTACAAGCTTTCCACATGATCCCGTTTTCTGAACATAAGCGGAATATTTCCATCATCAGGAGCACCGATCTCCATCAGTTCCCAGTCTTTTTCTTTCTCCTTGATAAAATGACGCAACACCGTCACTTTTTCGTTGGGAGGCACTTCATGTTGTTCCCAGTTGAGCAGTTCCACTTTGTAATGAATGGTTCTTTTTTTTCCGTTGATGCTTACTTCGATCTCAACGTTTTGTTCCGGTTCGATGTCCGGAATGAGTATAACGACTTCTCTCATAGTTAAAAAGTTTTTAGTTATTCGTAGCGGATGGCTTTTGCGGGGTTCATACTGGCAGCCCTGATGGCATGATATGCCGTGGTAAGAAATGCAAAAATACCGACAACGATCACCGGCAGAATAAAGAAATACCAGGCAATCCCGATCCGGTAGGCGAAATTCTCCAATGCTCCCGACATCAGGTACCAGCTCACCGGCAGGGCTACCACCGCAGCGACAATGATCAACCGTAGATAATCTTTCACAAGCAGCATCAGAATTCGGCCAACCGAACCTCCGAAAACCTTCCGAACACCGATCTCCCTTGTCCTCCGCTCAGTCATCAATGCGGTCAGACCATACAATCCCAGGCATGAGATCAGGATCGACAACAGCGTAAAATAGGAGAACAGAGTGAGGGTGTTTTCTTCATCGCGGTACATATTTTTGATATAATCGGTCGCATATTGATATTCGAATGGAACGCCGGGGAACAGGTTACCCCATTTCTCTTCAAGGGCATTTACCGTCTCCGTTGAGCTGCCGGGATTGAGTTTTATGGCCAGGCTGTACGATTGCGACGGCCGGACTATATAAGCAGCCGGTTCGATCTTCGAATGCAGCGAATAGTAGTGATAATCGGCAATTACACCGATCACTTTCCTTTTGTGGACCGTATCCATGATGGGTTGAAATGTTTTACCGATCGGCTGATCCCATCCCAGGAAATTCACGGCTGCCTGGTTCAGTATCACAGCTTCATTTTCGTCGAGAGCATAATCTTTGCTGAAATTTCGTCCCTCTAAAATGGGAATATCCATCAGCGGGAAAAAGTTGTAGTCGACATAACCAATACGGCAAGTGATTCGCGTTTTTGCCGAATCATCGATGTTGAGGGTGCTTTGCGATCCGCTTACCCCATTGATGAAAGATACATGCGACATATCAGCCACACCCGGAACGCTCATAAAAGCATCCCTGATCCGTTGCACATCTTCTTCGGAGTTGTGATTATACAGCGGAATTGAGACCACCTGTTTGTAGTTCAGGCCGAGGTCCTTGTTCATGATAAAATGAAACTGCGAATAGACCAGTCCGATGCTGAACAACATGCCGATGCTAAACACAAATTGCAGTGTTACCAACCCTTTACTTAGATATCCCGATCCGCCCCGTTGATTTTCGACACTGTTTTTCAGCACCCTGATCGGTCGGAACCGGCTCAGGTAAAAGGCCGGGTAACTTCCGGCCAACAGGCTCACTATGAAAAGGATCAGGATTAGCCCGATATTGAAAATGGCATTATGCACAAAATCGATGGTGAAATCGGTACCTAAAATCCGGTTGTAGGAGGGAAGCAGCAATTCTATAATGATCAGTGAAAACGCAATGGAAATAAATGTGATCACCAGCGATTCGCCGAGAAACTGGTACATCAGGTTCCAGTGGTTGGCTCCCAGCACCTTACGCATGCCCACCTCTTTGGCCCGTTTAACACTTCTTGCAATCGCCAGGTTGATAAAATTGATCGAAGCCACCAAAATGATCAGGAAAGCGATGAGGCCAAACACATACACCATGCTGAGGTTGCCCTGGTTGTTATTGGCCACCTGGAATTTAATATGGCCCGATTTCAGGTGGATGTCCCTAACCGGTTGCAGGTATAATTGCCAAACCCAGGCTTCGTCTTCGGGATCTACCTGCTTCATCACAAAATCATGAAATTTCTCTTCCAGCGCAGCAATGTCGGTCCCTTCCTTCACTTTTACATAGGTTGCCATCGAGTTGCTGCCCCACCCTTTCAGCCATTCATATTGTTGTTCGGCAGTGGCAAATGAGATCAGCATTTCGAGTGGAAAGTGCGATTGTTCAGGTTGGTTTTCCATTACCCCTTTCACCAGGTATCCTTCTTTGCCGTTGAACAGGATGGTTTTCCCCATGGCGTTATCGATGGATCCGAAAACCTTGTCTGCCATTTTTTCGGAGATCACGATCGACTTGATCTCGTTGAGGGCAGTAGCCGTATCGCCTTTGATCAGCTTCACATTGAACAGTTCAAAAACAGTGGGATCTGCAAAAACTACAAAATCCTGGTTGTATTGCTGGTCATTGTATTCGACCGAGTTTTTGCCCCAGTTCATCATTCTAACCTGCTTGGTGATCTCCGGAAAATCCGCCACCAAAGCCTTGCCGAGCGGTCCCATGGTTACCGCCACATGCTGTTCGCCTACACCCTGTGCATGCTGTATTTCCACACACCGGTAGAGGTTATCGATATCAGGTATATGCTTATCAAATCCCAACTCATACTGAATATACAGCAGGATGAGAATAAAGGAAGCAATGCCAACGGTGAGGCCAATGATATTGATCAAGGCATAGGTCCGCTGACGATACAGCACCCTGAAGGCTATCTTTAGATAATTTCTGAACATGTTATTTCCTTACAAGATTTCGTAAATCCCGGTTTCCCGTGTTGAATGAAGATCAATTAAGGGATTATTTCTCCCGGTGATCGTGGTAGATCTTGCTAACGATCTTCCAGCCATCTTCAAATTTATACAGCGAAAGGTAATCGGTGAAGATCTTTTCGCCATCGCGGAACAATTCGACCTTCGCAATGCCGGCATTTCCCGTTACGTCGACCATTGGAAATTTCGCAGTAACCTTTTCATTGTCTTTCGGTGGTTCGGGATCTTCGGCAAGTTTTTTCTCATGATAACTTATCCAGCTATAGATGGGCCATTTGGTCAACTCACCGTTTCGCATTCCGAGCAGTTCAAACCCGGGATGAAAACCTGCTTCTATATCCGCTACCGGACCTTTGTTTTGCAGTCCGTCCACATACGAAGTCTGGATCACTTTTTTAATAGCCTCTTTTTCAGTATCCTGTGCAAACAGGAAAACCGGAAGAATAAGGAAAATAAGCAGAAGTAATTTGTAATTGTTCATGGTTTAAAATATTATGATGGTTAAGAATGATTTTCTCAGATCTTCACATGATCCAGTTTTCCTTTGATGTTTTCATTGATCACCTGTCCGTCGAAGAGTCGGATCACCCGCTGCGCATATTCGGCATCGCGCTGTGAGTGGGTAACGATGATGAGCGTGGTGCCATTCTGATTCAGTTCTTCCAGCATGTTCATCACCTCTTCGCCATGGGCGGAGTCGAGGTTACCGGTAGGCTCATCCGCCAGGATCAGCTTCGGTTTGGCAACCACAGCCCTGGCCACTGCAACCCTTTGCTGCTGTCCGCCTGAAAGCTGCAACGGAAAGTGTTTTTTCCGGTGACCGATCTTCATATATTCAAGCACTTCCTCTACCCGGTCTTTACGTTCCGACGATTTCATGCCGAGATAGATCAGCGGCAGTTCAACATTTTCGAACACGTTCAACTCATCGATCAGGTTAAAATTCTGGAATACAAAACCGATGTTTTCTTTACGAAGCCTGGCCCTCTGTTTTTCGGAAAAGCCCGAAACCTCTTTATCGAGGAAATAATAATTCCCTCCCGAAGGATTATCAAGCAACCCAAGAATGTTCAGCAAGGTTGATTTACCGCATCCCGAAGGACCCATCACGGCAACAAATTCACCGGATTTTATTTCGAAAGAAACCTCGTTCAGTGCCGTAGTTTCCACTTCATCTGTACGGAATACTTTTGTTAGATTTTCTGTTTTGATCATGATTTTATTTTTTGTTGTTATGTTTCATTTTGCTTGGAGCTTGGAGCATGGTGCTTGGTGCAGCCGGTTCACGATTCCTACGCTATTTTAGCAGAGTTTTTCTGAAATTGGTCAGTTTCCTGCTTAAATGTTCAAGCTTATTGAATAAGTCTTCTTTTTCTTCAGAGCTTATATGTTTTCTTCTTTGAAATATCACCAATACATTTGCACATTCAAAAATTGAGCGTCGCGAAAACTTAAGAAAATTAGCAAAATCCACATCAGAGAATGAACCGGATCCTTCTGATATGTTATTTGTTATGCTCATTCCTGCTCCATCAATTTGTTCCGCAAAGCGATATCTTCCTTTCTCCCGAAGTCTGTCTCCAATATCAAATAATTGATCACTGATTTCGATTGCCATTTGCCATATTTCCAATGTTTCAAATCTAAATTGTGCCATGATTTTTAAATTTTTAGGTTAGTAAAAAACTGATATAAATGGATTAAAATTATCTCTAACCTTTCTAATCCTGGCTCCTTTCACTACACTCCACGCTCCACGCTCCCTGCTCCACGCTACCTAAACACCAACTTATCCTTCCCGCCAAACGAATCGTACGATGAGATGATCACCCGTTCATCAGGCTCCAGTCCTTCCATCACTTCATAGTAATTTGTATTTTGACGCCCGATGCGGATCTTCCGTTTGGTAGCAAATTCGCTGTTCGGGTCTACTACATAAATCCAGTTTCCGCCGGTTTCCTGGAAAAACCCACCCCGCTTCACGATCAGAGCAT
>JAGQVF010000266.1 GCA_020438135.1 Bacteroidales bacterium
AAGCAAATCCATAACCAAGAGAGATTCGGCTTCTTTTGAGAAATATTTACAGGATATTGCAAAAGTTGACCTGATCACTCCCGAAGAGGAAATCGAATTGGCTCAAAAAATAAAAAAAGGGAATCAACAAGCACTCGAAAAACTTGTTAATGCAAATCTGCGCTTCGTTGTTTCTGTAGCTAAACATTATCAACACCGTGGCCTGAGTTTGCAAGACCTCGTAAATGAGGGCAATCTGGGTTTGATAAAAGCGGCCAAAATGTTTGATGAAACACGCGGTTTTAAATTTATTTCTTATGCTGTGTGGTGGATTCGGCAAACCATACTCCTTGCCATTGCTGAACAATCAAGGATCGTTCGACTTCCGGTTAATAAAATTGGAACCATAAACCGGATCAATAATGCCAAAGCGAGATTTGAACAGGAAAACGACCGAATCCCAACCGAAACAGAACTTTCAGAGATTCTTGGGATCCCTGAACATAAACTTAAAAACAACATCAGGAATTCATCAAAGCATATCTCAATCGATGCTCCGGTTGGCAATGAAGAAGACAAATCAATGGTGAATTTTATGGAAGATGAACAATCACCTGCTCCAGAGAAACCGCTTCTAAAACAATCACTTAACAAAGAGATTTTAAGGGTTTTAGAAACACTTCCCGACAAAGAAAGAAAGGTAGTAAAACACTACTTTGGAATCAATGAAAAGCCCATGACATTGATTGAAATCGGCAGGATGATGGATTTGAGCCGCGAAAGGGTTCGACAGTTACGCGACAAAGGGCTGCGTGATTTGAGAAAACCCTCGAAGAAAAAACTCTTGATTGAATACCTGGCACAATAGCGATTATACCCAATGGATACCCAAAAACTAATTTCATTCAGAAAAGAGGTTCATCAGCATCCAGAGCTGAGCGGAGAAGAAAAAGAGACCGCCCGGAGGGTTCGTCAATTTATAAGTGAAAACAACCCGGATGAAGTAATTGAAGGAATCGGTGGTCACGGAATTGCCTTTATATTTAAGGGTAAAGCTGACGGACCGGTAGTAATGATCAGATCCGAACTGGATGCATTGCCGATCAAAGAGGTTAATACATTCGAATACCGATCTGATTCCGAAAATGTATCACATAAATGTGGCCACGACGGGCACATGGCGATGGTTGCAGGGCTATCGTATGAATTCAGGGAAAAACCTGAAAAAGGGAAAGTAATATTGTTGTTTCAGCCCGCTGAAGAAACCGGCAAAGGCGCAGCACAGGTACTAAACGATCCAAAATTTGACCGTATTAAACCAGATTTCACCTTCGCACTTCACAATTTACCGGAATACCCGAAAGGCAGTATCCTGTTCAGAGAGGGTATTTTCTCGAGTGCTTCCATAGGAATTGAAATTCTGCTGGAAGGAAAAACTTCACATGCTGCTGAACCCGAAAAGGGGATCAATCCTGCGATGGCAACATCTCAAATTATTAAAGACATTATCGAACTTCCGGGAAAAAAGGAAATGTTTGATGATTTTGTTTTAAGTACGATCGTGCATGTTAAACTTGGAGAAATAGCTTTCGGAACCTCGGCCGGTCATTCAGAGATCAGGGCGACACTTCGCTCCTATCAGAATGATGACCTCAATAAGATGAAATCCAAAGCAGTTGAAATAGCCGGTAAATATGCCGATGAGCATAATCTTCGTCTTGAAACAAATTTTGTTGAATATTTCCCAGCACTTGAAAACGATCCTGACATGCTCGAAATCGTTAAGGAAGCGGCCGGGTCTAATAATTTTCAAATGATAGAATTGGAACGCCCGTTTCGGTGGTCGGAGGATTTTGCCCAGTTTACTTCTAAATTTCAGGGAGCCATGTTTGGTTTGGGAGCCGGCGAAAACACACCCAAACTTCATAATCCTGATTACGATTTTCCGGATGAGATCCTCGAAAATGGTATCAGGATGTTTAAAACCATAATTAAAAAATTGTTGCACTAAAAAATTCTACCATGCTTAAAATCAATGTTATCAATAATGTAAATGAAATACCAGGTGGATTGAACAGGGATAAAATTGTTGACTTTCTGTTTGTTCACCTCGATCAATTTGGTGATACCAAAAGCGCTATTAATAAATGCCTTGATTATGCTTTTTCGGATGAAAAAGGCGAGGGTGGGTTTGTACTTACTGCCCATGTTGATGACCAACTCGTAGGTGCACTGATCATGAATTTTTCGGGTATGTCGGAATATATCCCGGAAAATGTATTGGTATATATTGCCGTTCACCGCGATTACAGAGGTAAAGGTTATGGCAGGGAGATCATCGAAAAGGCCTTTGAACTTTGCGATGGCGATGTAAAACTCCATGTTGAATACGATAATCCTGCAAAGAGGCTCTACGAACGGATCGGATTTGTGAATAAATACGCTGAAATGCGTTATAAGAATTCCTGATTTTGGAATAAACTTTTAATTTTCGTCCGATGAAAACCAAATTGGATTTGATCCATATCCTCACAACCAACAGAACTTCCTTTCACCCGGTGATAGCTGATAATTTGTTGACATCAGGAATCCATGTTTTTGATTTCACCGAAAACAACAACGACATAAAACAAATTGATCTTTCCGATAAGATGGCCTATTCAAGGTATGTTGAAAATGAACTGCAAAAGTTCGGAGCGCAAACCGGAATAGGCGGATACAACGAGGACAGGCTCATTTATAAACGCAGCGAATTGTTCGGATCAGGAGAAGAAGCAAGAAGTGTACACCTCGGGTTAGACATTTGGAGTGGCCAAGGAACTGATATATTCACGCCTCTTGACGCTACAGTTCATAGTTTCAGAAACAATGACAATCATGGTGACTACGGCCCTACCATCATCCTCAAACATCATTTGGAAGGTCATGTATTCTATTCTCTGTTTGGACATCTGAGTGCGGATTCACTGATCAATTTATATGAAGGAAAAAATTTCGCTAAGGGTGATAAAATTGCACGAATGGGCACCTATGACGAAAATGGTCATTGGCCGCCACATCTTCATTTCCAGCTGATCATTGATATGGAAGATTATACAGGTGATTACCCCGGGGTATGTAAGCCAGCCGACCGACCGTATTATTTGGCCAATTGTCCCGACCCGCACCTGATAATGAATATCAACTATTAACAAAAACAAGATTTTTATATGCCCGGTGCTTCTGTAATTGAGATCAAGGCAAAAATGCTTGAAAAGAATATCCACTTCCTTAAAAAGCTAATCGGCGAGGATGTTATTTTTTCTTCTGTTGTGAAGGGAAACGCCTACGGACACGGGATAGAAGTCGTTGTTCCCGTTATCAGAAAATGCGGAATTGATCATTTTTCAGTTTTTAGCAGCGAGGAGGCAAGACGTGTTTATCGGGTAATTAATGGTGATGCTTCGATAATGATCATGGGATATATCGCTGAAACTGATTTAAAGTGGGTGATAGATCATAACATTGAGTTTTTTGTATCGGATATGGAAAGGGTAAAAAAAGCACTTGCCCTTTGGGTTGAAACAGGCCAAAAAGCAAACATCCATATTGAAGTTGAAACAGGCATGAACCGCACAGGATTCAGGCCTAAAGATCTGAACGAGTTG
>JAGQVF010000267.1:0-2711 GCA_020438135.1 Bacteroidales bacterium
AGTAAACGGATATAACAATTGTCGGAATATACATCCGGGACTGTCCATTGATAACGACCACTGTTTGCCAGGTAGTCGTCAATAATATTCCAGCCCCCCGTATTCCCATCGGAAGAAAATAAAAGCCTGACCAGGATTTCATATCCGACCGGAACCTCAGATGCCCAATCAATAAACTGCACCGAACCGGATTTAAAGCGTTCGCCGCCTTTGGGAAACAGACCCCTGATCCAAAGGCTATCGGCCGGAGATGATTCTTTGTAACATTTCAGGTAGTTTTGATAACTGGGCCATGAACCACCTTCCGCCAGCATGATCACATCGGCGATTCCATTGTGATCGATGTCGCCGCCCACCCTGAAAGCCTGGCAATCGGAGGCACCACTGGTAGTGAAAGACGTTTCCTGCGTCCAGTTCCCCGACCCGTCGCCCAGCCATAGCGTACAGGTTCCGTTTCCGAAGGCAAACAGATCGGTATTGCCATCGGCATCCACATCGTGAAGTTGAGTGGCTTCGAAATTGGTGCCTGCCGGCAAATCACCCGAAAGATCGGTCCAGGTTTCATTATCCTGATCCCATCCCCACACTTCGATACCATTATATATATACGCTATATCCTTATCTCCGTCGTTGTCGACATCACCGAGTGAGGGACCGTAGGCGCCGATCCCACCGGGACCCGGAAGTCCGGCAGGGGCAGGGCTGAAATTACCCGTGCCATCTCCAAAATATACTATTCCGTTTTCATGGCCGATGATGAAGTCGGAATTGCCATCGTTATTGATGTCACCGAAAACAAATCTCGAATTAGAGTTTCCCCCGATAAAACCGAAGGATTGTTGCCAGGTTCCGTCCATTTGGTTGAGATACACGTGAACCCCGGCACAACAGCCAAAGGAGATGCTGCCGACATCCAGGTCGCCATCGTTGTCCACATCGGCAAAATCGGTTCCGAACATGCCCCAGTCTTCACCGTTTGTAGCCAGGTTGTCATCCCAGGGAGTCCAGTTTGTGCCGGTCCCGTCGCCCAGGGCAACTTCGAGGATTTGATCGCCCAGATCAGTGGATGAGTAGTTGTGATGAATTCCATAGCCGGCGTCCCAAAACCCGTCGTTGTTCACATCACCGATGGCGATGCCGCCGTATCCGAAATTGCCACTCATCTGCACACTCCAGTTTCCTGAACCATCATTAAAATAGACTTCGATGCCGTGGTGTGACGTTCCGACATTGGGATTGCCGTGATCGCCAACCGTTACAATATCGATGTGGCCATCGTTGTTCATGTCGGCAAATTCGAGTTCGGTTTTTCCACCTTCCCAGGCCGGGTTTGCCAGACCTGCTGAACTTTCGACATAATTTAGATTTTTCTGCTGAGCAAAAAGGCCCAGGGGGAAAACGAGAAAAAGAAACTGAATAAATTTCATAGCTTTATTTTTTTGTTTGGGTATTTATCTTGATAAAATGATGGTTCCTGATTGATTCATTTCGCCGGCAGATATGCTGTAAAGGTATTTGCCTGCAGGTAAATTATTTCCGAACTGATCTTTGCCGTCCCACATGAATTGTTTTGAAGCTTTTTCTCGTAAAAATTTCACTAATTCACCGTTTGAATTGTAAATATGAACTTCGGTATCCAATCCAGAAATCGCATTTTCAAAATAGACTTCGCCTGCCGAAGGATTGGGATAAACCTGTATCAGATTTGTTTCAGAAGATAAATCCTGCACATCAATCGTTAGATCCTCGTTGATGGCGATGACTGTTGTAACGGTATCCGTTTCCGTTTGGAATATGAATTCATCATACAAATATCCGAACGGCTGTGTGGTAATAAACTCGAAGGTTACATTCACCAATAAGCTGTCGCCCGGCCCGATGGTATATGGAATTTCCGGCATGGGAAATACCCACCAGAACATCGCACCATATTCATCCATATAGGTAATGGTGTAAGGATCGGGAGAATTGTTGACAATGTGTACCTGTAGCGTTTGAGGGTTTTCTTCGAACCAAAGGGTGTCGGGAGATATTTCAACAATTCCGGTTTCGATGGCACCCAGGGATCCGTTGAGTTGGATGTTTTGAGCGTAAATATCGGTGTTTCCGTTGCGGTCATCTTCCCAGGTGGCGATCCATTGTCCCGAATGAAACGGACCCGCCACAGGATGGACTTTAGAGGATAACACACTACACATTTCGATTGATTCGTCTGCCCAAACATATTCTCCGTCAGCATCCACCCGCATGGTCCGGATGGTGGCATTCACCACATCGGTTGAATATTCATAAAAAAGTGCGAAATCTTCCGTGGCTGTTTCGATGGCAAACGGATAAACATCCAGCGGAGCGATCTCGAGGAAAACCTTGCCGTTGTCGCTCCAGAGTCTTTCGCCGGTATTGGATAACTTCTGACCGTAAATTCCCCGGTTGTTCTGATCGACATCCATCTCATTCCACATCACGATCACCTCATCGGTTCCGGGTATCAACGAGAGGAAAGGATAAAACCGGTTCCGGTTATCAAGGATGGATGCTTCCACTCCGTTGGCCGTGAAAACAGCATTGCCATCCGATGCGATATGCTGCACAAACACCCGCGACTGATTGTCGCTGTTGCGGTCGTCGTGCCAGGCGATGTAGAACCCCTCGGCACCATCGCTGATAAAAGGAAATACCTGTGTCCAGGCTGATATTCCGCCGGCATTCGA
>JAGQVF010000267.1:2797-8441 GCA_020438135.1 Bacteroidales bacterium
CCCGAGTCTTCAAAATATTTCATGATCACATCGTCATTCCCGACCGGTAAAAGTTGCGGCCATGAAAAGGTGTTTGTGCCACTCATGGTAATTCCGGCGTCACCCCAAAGTTTGGTTCCTTCGGGAGAGATCTTTTGCATGATGATGACTTCATCGGCCTGCCAGGCGAAAACTGCATTTCCGGAGTTGGTGACACAAACTTTTGGTGCTGCATCAAAGGCCGGGCCGGTGGAGAGTTCAATGCCATCATCGCCCCACAGGAATTCGCCTTCCGGTGAGATTCGGTAAGCAAAGGCATCATTGTCGGTATTTCTGATGTCCTGGAAAGTGAGTATGGCGCAACCTTCCTGGTCGACTGTCATATCCCAGTCGGTGAGCCAGGTCATGGCAGGATGATCGCTTACAGTCAGACCTGAAGGAGGCCAGAGTTTATTTCCAAATACATTCAGTCTCTGGAGCATTACATTATAGTTGCCTGATGTGTTAGAGAACCATGCAATATAGGTGATGCCGTCACCAGTAGTTGCAATTTTGGGAATGGCTTGTTCGGCAGAAAGATCAGAAATGGCTGTATTTTCCATTGGGTCGTTGATCCACTGGGCAATAACAAAGTTTACCATAAGCCATAAAAAGGCGGACAGAAGTATTGGTTTTTTCATCGTATGAATTTTACTATCAAAGGTACTGCTTTTTAATTTCGAATCCTTAAAATGACATTCAAAATTGAACAAAGCTAACACTCCCTTGTTCCATTTCCTGAAAATCAATCGATTCAAAAACATGAGATCGGTTTTATATGATTAAATCCTTTTAAACGAAAAGCACATGATAATTGGAGTTTTAAAGGAAAAGTCGCCGGAGCAAAGGGTGGCTGTACTTCCTGAATCAATTTCCCCGATAACAGATTTAAAAACAGAAGTAATGATCGAAAGAGGTGCCGGCGAAAATGCCCATGCCTCTGATGAACAATACAGTGAAGGTGGCGCCAAATTGGCTGATCGTGCCGGGCTGCTATCCTCGGCTGATGTGCTGTTATCGGTTAATCCCTTAACAGTTGAGGAAATAAGATCGGTTGGGAAGGAGCAGGTGCTAATCGGAACCTACGGACCATTGAATAACCCTGACATTGTGAAAGCCTGTACATCGGCGGGGTTGACTCTGTTCAGCATGGATGCGATACCACGGATCACACGGGCGCAGTCGATGGACGTGTTGTCGTCGATGGCAACGGTGGCCGGATACAGGGCAGTTTTGGATGCCGCTTTTAATTTACCTGTTTTTTTTCCGATGTTCATGACGGCTGCCGGAACCATTAAACCGGCCAAAGTGCTTGTGTTGGGAGCCGGTGTAGCCGGACTACAGGCCATTGCAACGGCACGTAAACTCGGTGCTGTGGTTGAAGCATTTGATGTGAGAAGTGCCGTTAAAGAAGAGGTGCAGAGCCTCGGGGCAAAGTTTGTGGAGGTGGAAGGTGCACGCGAAGATAAAGATGCCGGAGGATATGCCGTTGAACAAACCGAGGAATTTAAGGAGAAGCAAAGCCAGATGATCCAGGATCATGCGGAAAAATCGGATGTGATCATTTGTACGGCCCAAATACCCGGCAAAAAAGCACCTGTGCTGATCAAAAAAGAAACGGTTGAAAAAATGAAAAACGGTTCGGTTATCGTTGACCTGGCGGCCAGTTCAGGAGGCAATTGCGAACTTTCGGAAAATGATAAAACCGTAGTGAAGGCTGGCGTTACCATCATCGGGAACTCAAATTATCCTTCGGGAATGCCGATGGATTCAAGCCGCATGTATGGCAAAAACCTGATCAATTTTCTAAAACTATTAATTGATGAAGATGGGAATCTTAAACTCGACTTTGAAGATGATGTGGTGAAGGGGGCTTGTATTACTCACAAGGGCGAAATCATGAATGAGCGGGTAAAGTCTGTCATCGGATCATAACAGCACACAAAATTTAGAATTAAATGTAAACCGCTATGGAAGAGATAATCGTATTTTTTTATTCGTTCAGAGAGCCGATATTTATCATGGTTCTGTCGATCTTTTTAGGCATCGAAGTGATCTCAAATGTGCCGTCAGTGCTGCATACTCCGCTTATGTCGGGAGCCAATGCCATCAGTGGGGTGATCATTATCGGTGGAATAATTCTCGTTGGCCATACCGACCTATCGGGGTTTTCGCTGGAACTTCTGCTTGGAATCCTAGCCATGTTTTTCGGTACGTTGAATGTGGCCGGAGGGTTTGCAGTTACCGACAGGATGCTGGAGATGTTTAAAAAGAAAAAGAAATGAGACTGATTTTCAGTGGGCAGTTTGCAGTAGGCAGTTTGCAGTAGGCAGTTGGCAGTAGGCAGTTGGCAGTTGGCAGTTGGCCCGCCCGAACGTGCCGTTCGGTACGGGCAGGCAGTTGGCAATTAACCCTGAAACCTGAACAAGAATACATCAACTTTTAACCATGGATAAGATTTTACACACTTTCAACGGAACAGAATTTACGGTAGGGCATGCCATCCTCGAATTCAGTTATTTACTGGCTGCCATTCTTTTTGTTTGGGGATTGAAACTATTGAGTCACCCTGAATCAGCGCGACGCGGAAATTTTTGGGCAGCGGCAGGTATGATCCTCGCTATGATTACCACCTTATTTCTGCACGAGGGAAGTACCGGGTCACGCATTCAACTCATGAATGTGGTTGTGATTGTTATCACCATTGGCATAGGTACGGCAGTTGGGCTTATGATTTCGAAAAAGGTGAAAATGACCGCCATGCCCGAGCTGGTTTCGTTTTTTAATGCAACCGGAGGTGCCGCCTCGGCATTGGTTGGATTACTGGAATTCGGTAACCCGGAGAATGAATCACTTTTGGTTACCCTTTTGGGATTGATCATCGGATCGATTGCCTTTAGCGGAAGTTTGATCGCCTACGGAAAGCTGGCCGGAAAGATAGGAGGAATCCATGCAGGATTTATGAAGTTTGTGAACATCGCCCTCTTGCTGGGAATTATCGGTTTAACGGTGTACGTTCTGCTTCAGCCCGATCCGCAGACTCTTGCCCCAATGGTGTACCTGCTGTTGGGTTTAACCTTATTATATGGAGTTCTTTTCGTGATGCCGATCGGTGGTGCCGATATGCCTGTGGTAATCTCATTGCTCAATTCGCTAACCGGTATTGCTGCAGCCATGGCCGGATTTATTTACCATAACCTGGCGATGATCCTTGGCGGGATTTTCGTTGGTGCTGCCGGAACCATCCTCACCCTTTTGATGTGCAAAGCAATGAACCGATCACTTATCAATGTCATTATCGGTGGTTTCGGTGGTGGTGGAGGTACTGCAGGTGAAGAAGGCGGTACCGTAAAAGAGATCAGCTTGAGTGATGCTGCTGTTTTACTTGCTTATTCGCAAAAAGTGGTCGTTGTTCCCGGATATGGTTTGGCAGTAGCACAGGCCCAGCACACCGTGCATGAACTGGAAAAACTACTTGAAAACAAAAGTGTTCAGTTGGTCTATGGAATTCATCCGGTTGCCGGACGGATGCCAGGTCATATGAATGTTTTACTGGCAGAAGCCGATGTGCCTTACGATAAACTGGTTGAGATGGAGGAGATCAATAAAGATATCGGAAATGTTGATGTGGTGATCGTTGTCGGAGCCAATGATGTGGTTAATCCGGCGGCAAATGATACACCCGGAAGTCCGATCTATGGTATGCCGGTTATCAATGCTGCCAGGGCAAAAAATGTAATCGTAATGAAAAGAGGCATGGGCAAAGGATACGCAGGCATCGAAAATCCACTCTTTTTTAAAGACAATACCCGGATGCTTTTCGGGAACGCCAAAGACAGTATCCAGAAACTGGTCGCTGAGATTAATACCCTATGATTTTGTGATAGTACCGGGATTGAAAAAAATCCGAATAGTAAAAATCGGATTTTCCTAAACATAACCCCTTTTGATTTGTTGTAAGCTTGCAGTACCTCTCTGCGTCTGACAATTGAACATGATTTTATTTTTTATCTAAAAACTTTACTTATTATGAAGTACTTTACTTTTTCCATGCTCTTTTTTACTATGTTAACTTTTGGCTATTCTCAACAATTTAATATTCAGGAACTGGGTCAGTTAAACTATTCTGAAGACCTGAGTGATATATGGGGATGGGCAGATAGTGAAGGCAACGAATATGCACTGGTGGGAGTTTATGATGGTCTTTCTATCGTGGATGTCACCGATCCTTCAAACCCTGAGGAACTTTTTTTTGAATCCGGATACAATTCCATCTGGAGAGATATAAAAACCTGGGATCATTATGCATATGTTTCCAACGAACAAAACGGTGGTGTTTTCATCGTTGATTTAAGCGGTTTGCCTAATGAAATAGTGGCTACTGCCAGTTTCACCGGTTCAATGTATCCTTTTTCTTCAGCACATAACCTTTATATCGATGAAACGGGCAAGCTTTACATTCTCGGCGCTGACAATGGCAATGGAGGTGCCATTATTTGTGATTTAACCCAGGATCCGATGAATCCGGTGGAATTGGGTCGGTTCGATACATATTATCTGCATGATGGCATGGCCAGGGGAGATACGTTATGGGGTTCTGCAATCTATGCAGGACAACTGCTCGCGATCGATGTTTCGGATGCTTCATCCCCGCAAATCATGGGTTCTGCAGAAACACCAAGTGAATTTACCCACAATGCCTGGGTGTCGGATAATGGAAAATATGTTTTCACAACGGATGAGGTTTCAAGTGGATACATCGGTGCTTTTGACGTAACTGATCTTTCTGATATTACAGAAGTGGATCGTATTCAAACTGCACCCGGAAGCGGAGTTATTCCTCATAATGCGCACGTTATGGGAGATTTTCTGGTAACATCTTATTATACCGAAGGGATCACCATCCATGATATTTCAAGACCCGAAAACATGATAGAAGTCGGCCATTTTGATACTTCTCCGAACTATTCCGGGTCGGGTTATAACGGAAGCTGGGGTGCCTATCCTTTTCTCCCGTCAGGAATCATTCTTGCCAGCGACATCCAGGAAGGTCTGGTGGTGCTTCAACCGGAATATTTAAAAGCAGTTTATGTAGATGGAGTGGTTACCGATAGTGTATCCGGCGATCCGCTATTTGCTGTTGAGTATGCTGTGATTGGAACAGAAATTATGGGCGAAACGGCTTTTGATGGAACATTTTCTTTTGGGACCCTCGAAACCGGAACGTTCGACCTTCAATTCGTAAAAGAAGATTACGAGACAAAAATTATTGAAGATGTGGAGTTTGTGAACGGTGTAGCGATAGATCTCGAAGTTAAAATGACTATGCCGGAGATTACCGGGATTGATGATTTATCAGCCAGTACATTGATGGAAACCTATCCGAATCCTTTTACCGGTGAAATTTCGATTGCCTACGATTTTGATGATAAATCCGCTGCAACGACACTGACAGTTATGGACATTACAGGTTCAGTTGTTGAAGAAATTCAAATTGCAAATCACAAAGGTGTGGTAAAACTTGGAGCAGATTTTCCAGAAGGAATTTACTTTGTAAGGTTTTCAGATGGTGTAAATCTTTCCGAGACAAGAAGGATCGTT
Source organism: Bacteroidales bacterium (assembly GCA_020438135.1). Taxonomy (GTDB): domain Bacteria; phylum Bacteroidota; class Bacteroidia; order Bacteroidales; family JAADJA01; genus JAADJA01. The sequence continues at coordinate 8,417 of JAGQVF010000267.1, forward strand.
AAATTATAAACCATCCTTCCATAAA
>JAGQVF010000018.1 GCA_020438135.1 Bacteroidales bacterium
TGGCCGGAAGGGCAAATACCAGTGTTTTTTATCTGCAGTTTAATGTATCGCATTTGTGCCCCTTTCATGTTTAAACCCACGAAATTCCTGCCTTTGTCTGACTTTGAAGCTATAAAGTCGGAAGTAAGAATTCCGGCATTATAAAAATCGGAATTGTTCATTGAATATTCGATCGTGATTTCCCGGGGAGGAAAAATCCATGAAGCAGGAAGATTAAGATATCCCAAACGAATGCGATTAACATTCTCTGGCTCAGGAAGTGTAACAAGTATTTCAACATCTTTTCCCTTGTAACCTATCCATCCTCCCTGTTGATAGTCTGCATCTCCCAATTGTTTATCGGATAAGGTATAAGGCCCTAAACCCGGATATTCCTGTGAGGGCATTTCTGAAAGAGTGATTGACTCGATTTTGTCAACCCTTGAAAAGTCGATATTCAATATGCGGCTTCTGTTATCACCCAAAAACGCAGCGGCCTTAATTACTCCTGTCCGTTGAAGAAGCGCAGGATATTGGTTAAGTGTGGAAGTTTTGGCAGGATCACTTCCATCCTTTGTGTAGCGGATTTCGCATTGTGGATCACTCACATAAAAGCTTACAAGCATATCTTCATCGTAAATGCCGCTTTTAATATTTGCATAAGGTTGAGGGACAAAACCTGAAGATTCGTTTGCAGATTTGCCAGTATTCAGAATAGTACCCGGAACTGTGCCGGTCCAACCCAACGGCTTTGGCAGCCCGAGCAACCGGGCAATGACCGGCCCCGTATTGGTAACACTGTTGGGTTCATCTATTACAAAGTTGCTTCTGATATCCGGGCCTGTCACGATCCACGGAACTTCCATCTCTTCCATGGTGATGCCCCCGTGTCCTGAATTTTTCCCACCGTGGTCGGTCACTACGATGAAATTGGTTTGTTGGTACTTACCTGCCTCTTTCAGTCCGTTAATGAAAATACCCAACGCTTCATCCACTTTTTCAATCGATTCAATGTAATCTGTTGATTCCCAATTGTAGTGATGTCCTGTTTCATCAGGGTATCCGATATAAATGAAAGTAAAATCAGGATTGTTTTCAATGATCCATGGCAATGCCTTTTCAAAGGTTTGCAAATAACTTTTCGAAAATATTGCCTGATCAATATACTTTGGGTTGTAAAGATCTGCTAACGCATCCCAATCGTAAAAAAGAGCTGTTTTTGCATCAGTGATCTGTTCTTTAACCAGTTTAAAAACCGACGGGAAGTATCCATCGTCATCGGATATTACCGGGTCAAGAATGTGCGAATTCATGGTCCAGCCATTGTCGGTAATCCCGTGTTGCTCTGGCCCGGCGCCCATCAGATGTGAAGCCCAGTTGGGTGCACTCACCGAGGGCATCACTGCCCGGGTTGTAAGAGATATACTTCCTGCTCTTGCCAGGTTGTCGAGGTTGGGTGTTCGAGCTTTTTGAAATCCCGAAACGCTCATGCCGTCAATCCCGATTAAAACTACATTTCTTTTTTCATCACTTACTTTGCTGTTTTGATCTCCACATGCAGATATGAACACAGCCGCTGTGACCAAAAGAACAATGGTTTTGAAGTTAACTGCCTTGTTTTTAATCCGATATGTCATTTGTTTCTGTTGTATAATGCAGTTGCCAAAATTAGTCAGAAAAATGATTTTATAAAACCATTGAAACCAGTGGGAAAAACTTAAAAAAAGAGTGCTGATCAAACAACCTTTTACCATGCAATGTTTGTCACTACAACTGATACTTTAGTAAACATTCAGGAAGATAATGGAAGTTAAGGAAGGAGGCGTTTCGGAACAATCATGTAAAACACTGGTCATCATCCCGGCTTACAATGAAGAAGCAAACCTGGGGGAGTTGTTGAGCGACCTGAAACAAAAAAACGGTTATTTCGACATTCTTGTGGTAAACGACGGTTCAGAAGATGGAACCGGTGAAATTGCCGAAGCTGCAGGTATAACAAAAGTGATTAATCTGCCTTATAACCTGGGTATTGGAGCCAGTGTTCAAACCGGGTTTAAATTTGCCAGTGAAAATAATTACGAATTTGCCCTTCAGTTTGATGGCGATGGACAGCACAAACCTGAGGAGATCCGTAAATTGTTAGAAATTGTCAGAAGCAATGAGGCCGATGTTGCTATTGGTTCGAGATTTACAAAAAAGCACGACGGCTTTAAGTCAGATTCTTTCCGCAGAACTGGCATTCGGATTTTTGAATGGGTGAGTTACCTGTTGATCCGGCAGAAAATTACAGACCATACTTCCGGTTTCAGGGCTTTTAACAGGAGATCCATTGAATTTCTGAAAGATAATTATCCGGTTGATTTTCCCGAACCCGAAGTTGTGATCCTTTTAGGGCGAAACGGATTCAGAATGAAAGAAGTATTTACCCAGATGCTTGAACGGAAGGGTGGTGTTTCATCTATATCTCTGAGTCGTGGTCCGTATTACATGATTAAAGTACTTTTGTCGATGGTAATGGCCGCTATGCGGTCGAAAAAAATGGATTGAAGTATATGATGGTTTTATTACCCCGTCTTCAGATAATAGCTATTTCAGGGAGCATATTTTTTATTTTTCTGTTGGTTTATCTCATCAGAAAACAAAGAATTAAAGAGGAATATTCACTGTTGTGGTTGTTTTTCGGTTTTATATTTCTGCTGTTTTCAATCTGGCGCGACGGACTTGATTACCTGGCCGGATTGGTTGGTATCGCTTATCCTCCTGCCGCCCTTTTCATGTTGTTTATCCTGGCGTTCTTTTTTATTTTGATCGAGTTTTCGGTGATTATTTCCCGTTTGTCGGACCGGAATAAAAATCTGACCCAGGAGGTTGCAATTCAAAAGGCTGAATTAAAAGAACTTAAGAAAAAGATTAAACATTTATTACGTGCAGAAGAAAGAAGCAAAAAAGAGAAGGAACAAAAATCAGTCGAATAAAATTCAATCCGCAAACAAATTATTTTTCCCGTTCAGCACTTCCGGTGGGTGGAAACCGGGGGTAACAATGGTTGCTGTGTTCGCCATCTTGTCAATTCTTATTTACAGCAATTCGTTCGATTCACCTTTTCAATTTGACGACACTCTTCAAATTCTGGCAAAGGATCGTGTAAACGATCTCTCACAATTTGCATCATTGTCAGAATGGGTTAAAGTTTCGAAAAGACCGGTTTCGTTTTTCAGCTTTGCCCTGAATTTTTATTTCAGCGAATATGAAGTTTACAGTTACCATCTGATCAATCTGATCATCCATATTTTAGCTGGTATTGCAGTGTTTTTACTGGTTCTGCAGCTATTCAGAACACCGGTGATGAAGACATCAACTTTGTTGGACTACCGATACCCGATGGCTTTTTTTACCGCCCTGATCTTTCTTACACACCCGATCCAAACACAGGCTGTAACTTATATCGTTCAACGAATGACGAGCCTGTCTGCCCTCTTTTATTTTTTAGCCGTGTTTTTTTATGCTGAAGCGCGAATGGCAAAGTTTCATGAGAAAAAACTGACCAACATTGCCTTGTGGCTTGGATTAACAGGGTTGGCATCAGCCATCTCTTTGCTGACCAAACAAATAGCTGCTACTTTACCTTTCATTTTCCTTTTATATGAAATCTGTTTTATTCGAACCAAACAAGGTAAATATTACAGAAATTTCATCATTGCGGTAGCATCGGTTTTGTCTCTGTTTATAATTGTTGTTGCTGTTTTTGGTTTGCTTCCTGCCGAAACCAGGGATATCAGCCGAATGGATTATCTGATTACGCAATTCAGGGTAATCGTAAAGTATTTGCAACTGTTTATATTGCCTGTAAATCAAAATCTCGATTACGACTTCGCTCTTAGTACATCATTTTTTTCATGGGATGTATTGTTAAGCTTTCTGTTGTTGATTGCTTTATTGGTTGTCGCCATAATTGTTTTCAAAAAGCATAAACCGGTAAGTTTTGGTATAGGCTGGTTTTTTATAGCTCTTGCAGTAGAATCGAGTGTTATTCCAATCCGTGATGTGATTTTCGAACACCGGTTATACCTTCCATTGTTTGGTTTGTCGTTGGTTGTGGTTTACCTTGTATTTAATTACATACCCAAACGAATGTTTGCAATGAGTACAGCGGTGCTCACTTTTTTAATCGTTATCTACAGTTTTGCAACCTATGCAAGAAATGAGTCCTGGCGTACTCAATATTCGATATGGAAGGATGTGGCGGAAAAGTCGCCGGGTAAATTCAGGCCCTGGTATAACCTCGGTAAGATAGCATTGGATGATGGTAAATATAGTGAAGCGGTAAGTTATTTAAAAAATAGCCTCAGACTGGATCCGGATGCGGCTAATGCCTGGTATAATTTAGGATTAGGTTTTGAAAAAATTGGGCAAGCCGAAGAAGCTAAAAATGCTTATTTACGTTCTGTTGAGCTCGATTCAACTTTTGTGAAGGGATTAAATAACCTGGGGAATTTTTACATTTCCGAAAAACAATACGACAAAGCCCTAGAATTACTGGAAAAAGCGTATCAGGTAAATTCAAAGCACATACCGGTTCTGCAAAACCTTGGTATTGCTTATTACTATAACGGTGAGTATGATAAGGCCATTCAGATAAACCTTGAGCAACTTGAGATAAATCCCCGGGATGCCATTATGTACACCAGTATCGGCAAGTCTTATATGTTTAAAAAAGAATACACGAAAGCGATCAGTGCCATACAGAAGGGAATTGAACTAAATCCTGATTTACCCAATGTATATGTTGACCTGGGCAGTTGTTATTATAATTTGGGCCAATATCAAAAATCGATTGAAAGTTATGAAAAAGCACTTGAGCGAAATCCCAACAATCATTTTGTAAAGAAATATCTTTCGCAGGCAAAAAAAATGACACGAACACAGATGAGAAATGCATCACACCAAACACAACCTGCAAACCAACCGATGAGAAACTAAATCAGCTGATAATTCCGTGGAACCTGTCCGATTCGATCATATTGTTTTGACCCGCTTTAGTTTCAGAGGTAAAAAGGCATTCTCGATGTACACGGAATCAAAAATGTGGGAATTGTACGAAGATCCGTTATTGCCGGCAAATCTGGAATTTCGGTTTAAATTGTTTGAGGTTTTCTGCCTCCCGGGTATTTTGAAACAAACCTCACAGTCATTTAAATGGGTAATACTGAAAGACAAGGATTTACCGGAAAAGTATTTACAACGTCTTAAAAAACTGGTGGAAGGCATGCAGAATATCTACCTGCACACTTTTGATCCGGTAGTCAGCCTTGAATCAATGGCCTGGCTCAAACCTTATCTGGATGATGAAAGAGAGTGGCTGATCACGACTAATTTAGATGATGATGATGTGTTGCCCCTCAACTACATCGAAACAATTCAGTTTGATATCCAGTCTTCTGCTCTAAACGACCGGTTGCCCGTGGTAAAAATATACGCTACTACAAATGTTCGCCAATGGGATGCAATCTCTTCTCATAAATCACCATTTGGTTTGATTTGTAATAAATTACCTGCACCTTCCAACATTGGATTTTCGCTCTTGGTAAATAAAGGATTATATGATCTCACGGTTTGGAAACTCCGGCACGTACTCGCTGAAAGCTACTTTGAGAAACCCGTAAAACAGCTTAATAAAAATGTTGAATACGGAAGGAAAGCCCTAAAACTTGATGATCCGGAAGCCGGGTTAAATCAATGGGAAAAAAACGATTTGTTTTATGATGTCGGGCAACTGACAGATTCGGTATTGCTTGTCAATCATTTTAAGAACGTACAGCAATGGAGACTGCACAAAAGCAAAGATGGATGTGATATCGTTTCAGGCGCTGACAGCATTCCCGGAAGAACTGTCAATTTTGAACTCTTCAGAAAATACAGGAATGATTTTAGCAAAACACAGGCGTTCTTTTACATGCTGAGGTTACTTCTGTCAAGGAAATATATGGCTCACAAAGGTGGTGGCAGACCTCAGAAGCTGAAAAACTTTATCATTTTGATCCGTTGGTATTTCTGGCGATGAAAACTACCCTTAATTTTATTTTACCGCAATTGAAGCATAGAGTTTTTCGTAGGCTTCAACAGAAGTTTCGAGTGGAAATCGTTTGCGTTCTGTTTGTTGCCATTTCCCTTGTTTGGCATCTACAAGGGCTTTATACAGAGATTGGCTGTTAAATTTTTCCATTGTTATTAACCGTCCGCTAACAACCTCCTGCAATGCCCCCTGTTTGCTTGATATCACAGGTACTCCCAATCCTGCCGATTCTGCGGCTGTAAATCCAAAACCTTCGCTGTATGACGGGATCACGATGCAGGAACTATAGCACAATTCCCTGAATAAGGTATCCCGGTCGAGGTTGCTTTTTATCTGAACCTGCTTTGAAATCCCACTTTTTTTAATGATATCGGTAATCCTGCGATACATTTTTTCGGGTCGTGTAGGTATGATCAGTTTTAGGATTGATTCCGGATTTTCGGGTAAAAACCGTTTTGCTGCATCAAGCAGAAGATCAATTCCTTTCGATACGCCAAGCCGTCCAAAATATGTAAAAGTGAAGTTTTTCGGAGGATTGTATTGAAAGTTGCCAAATGCAGTATAGTCAAGTCCGTTGTAGATCCGTTCGATCCTGTTTTTCCCGATGTTGGCCTTCAAAAAGCTGTTTTTTGTAAAATCCGAAACAGTTATGATCTTATGATAAGGGAGCCGTGCCACGATTTGTTCCGTCAGATAATTGATGATCTTTTCAGGCAAAGAAAGAAAAGGAAGTTTAAACCATAGATTTCCCCAAAGTTCATGAAAAGTGATCACGGTTTTCTTCTTTTTGAGTTTCCCTGCTATCACCGCAGGAAATGCAGCGCCGTATGAAGTGGTTTGGATCAGGTCGAAATTGCCGGCTTTTTTGAGAACCGGAAATAAACCAAACAGGGTGAAAAGATACCGGTTGCTGAGCCCGGTTCTGATGATCTCCACACCATTGATCTTTTCCCTGACCGGAAGATCATTTTTGAATCGCATTGTTATCACAGAAACTTCATGTCCTTTCTGAACCAGCGATTCGGCCAGCGTTTTAAACAAAGTTTCTACGCCGCCGATGTTGGGATAATAATATTCAAGAACAAAAAGGATCTTCATTTAAAAGTTATTTTCGAGTATGTCAACAAATTCAGCAGCATATTTTTCCCAGTTGAATTTGTCTGCCTGCGATAATGAACGTTGTTTCATTTCATCCCTTAATGAGGCACTTTCCGCAACTTCAACCATGCGGTTACAAAGCTCGTCTTCGTCATTTTCGTTGAAATAAAGGGCCGCTTCTCCACCCACTTCCGTCAGGCTTGAGTTTTTCGCTACCAGGCAACGAGCACCGCATGCCATTGCTTCAGTCACCGGAAATCCAAACCCTTCATACAACGAAGGATACACCATGGCCA
>JAGQVF010000268.1:0-2150 GCA_020438135.1 Bacteroidales bacterium
AGCAGCCTGGCAACGGGTGATGCCATTGTCTGGTCGGTAGGTGGTAGTATTTTCGGACCGATCTTCAATTTCGGGAAAAACAAACGTCGTGTGGAGATCGAGCGTGAACAGATGGTTCAGGATAGTTTGTTTTATGTGAAAACACTGTTAAATGCTTTTCGCGAAGTGGAAGATGCTTTGGTATCGATCCAAACCCTGAAAGATGAATCATTGGCCCGGGTCAAACAAATGAGAGCAGCGGAAAATGCCGCTTCCCTTTCGATGGATCGCTACGATGGTGGGGTAACCAGCTACCTCGAAGTGCTTGATTCGGAACGATCAAAATTTAATGCCCAACTATCGGCCAGCGAAACCTACCAGCAATATCTCGCTGCTTATATCAATCTTTACAAAGTGCTTGGAGGTGGGTGGTTGAGTGAAAAGGAGATGAATGGTCAGAATACAAATAATAATGAATAAATGCTCACCAGTCAATTGACGAAAATCCCGATTACCAAATTGAATTGTCAAAAAGCAGAACTGAAATTGCCCTCAGACAAACCAAGTTTGTGATTTCTTTTTTGATGGAGTTTGGGTTTTATTTGTTTTTTGAAAATTGCTTTTCGGAATTTAAACAAAAAGCGGTTTTTTCTTCCCGAAAAGTTCTTCCAAATCGGGGGAGGGTGTTGTTAACCGTCGTTTAAAATCATCCAGTTCGTCGAGTGTTTGGGCAGAGAGCAATTCCATCAATTCGTCAGCAACGGAGCCACTCAAAAGATAGGGGAAATGATGCAGCGCCATGTATTCACCATCACACTGGCACGCCACCTGGAACTCCTGCATTTCGTCAACATCCTCACCTGTAACCAGGCAATGCTGAACCCACGCATTAAAATCCGTTTCATGTTGGAAGGTCTCATATCGTTTACCAAGATCGACATGTTCGGCAAAATATGCATTGATCCGCTGAAGCGACTCTTTCGACAGGGTTTTTTGTGTTTTCTGCCAGCAATCATAACACATGGCATATTCGAGAATGGTGCTGCGTGTGCGGTGTGGCTGCGTTTGAACAAACGCTTTTTCGATCATATACAACGTACCGGGCCGTAGCAGGTCTTTATTGCAATGGATACAGGTTTTAAAAGGTTCATTTGTTAGATCCGAATAAAACATCGAAGGGATTTTAATAAATCGGGCATTTATGTTTTCGTCGTCCGGCATAATGATAATTTTTTTAAATGCTTATTATTTAACGATTTCAACGGTGAATTTGCTACCCGGATTATACGAAAATGTGGCTTCCAGCTTTTTTTCGTTTTTATAATAAACAAACGGAATTTCGAATTTGCCGTCCCTCACCATTTGAGGTTCTTTATTCAGGTTGTGAACGATCAGGGTGATCTCCCTTTCTGAAGCAGCCGATAATGGACCCGGCTCACCCTGCATCGACAGTTCAATTTTTTCAGCCGAATTTCCGGCATTCATCAGAATTAACTCCGCAAGTCCTTTTTCAAAAGCATGTGGGGTTTTACCATCGTCGTCATAAAGCTTTCCCGAACCGGAAACAACTGTTGGATCAGCAAAATAATGCAGTATCAGCTTTTGCGTTGAATACTGATCGGTATTCATCACAGGTTCCACCATGGGGATGATCGATCCGCCGCGGACAAAAACCGGGATATGATCTTCCTTCAATTTTATCTTGTGTATTTGCCCTCCTTCAAACTGTGTATCCTCAAAAAAGTCATACCAGTTGTTTCCTTTCGGGAAATAGACCGATTTGCTTTTTTGCCCCTTTACCACGACCGGTGAAACCAAAAAGGCATTTCCAAACAGGTATGTCGAATCGTTCAGGTAGAGCGATTCATTTTCCGGTTCTTCGAAAAATAAAGGGCGCATGAAAGGCATCCCGGTTTGATTGTTTTCGAAGGCGAGGGTATAAATATAAGGTAGCAGGCTGTAACGTAACCGGATGGACTGCCTGGCGAGTGCTTTGGTTTTTTCATCATGAAACACCGGTTCGGGAGCGATGTGCTCCTGGGCATGAGGCCTGAAAACCGGTTGAAAAACGCCGTACTGCAACCAACGGGTATACAATTCCGGATCGAACACTTCGCCGCCGGCAAAACCACCCAGGTCGGAGTGGAGGTAGGCGATTCCCTGCAAACCCA
>JAGQVF010000268.1:2204-3840 GCA_020438135.1 Bacteroidales bacterium
TCTCCGGTCCACGGAATGATCCCATACCGCTGCGAGCCTGCAGCACCGGCACGCATCAGGATAAAAGGCCTTTGGTTTGGGAAATCTTTCTGATACCCTTCATAAACAAGTTTGGTCCATTCATGACCGTACACATTGTGCACTTCATCGGCACTACCGTTTACGTGTTGCAGGGGAGACGGATGCACCTCCGGTTCGCCCAGGTCGCCCCACCAACCTGCGACTCCGCGTTTTGTAAAAGATCTGTAAATATTCCAGAACCAATCCCTGGCTGAAGGTTTGAAAATGTCGATCAATGCAGTGTTGCCGAAATAAAAATCATAGGTATAGGGATTTCCAAGTGAATCAGTGGCGAGGATCCGGTTGTCGACGGCCTCCTGCCAACGGCTCGAGGTAGTGAGGATGAACGGTTCGGTAACGAGTACGGTTTTTATGTCTTTGGATTTAAAATCAGCGATCATCTTATCAGGAGCAGGGAAGGAGTCGGCCCAGAATTCGAGGTTGCCCATATATCCGAAAATGTCGGGACCAAACCAGTAAATGTCAATGACTACTGCATCCAGCGGGATCGAATCCTCAAGGAATTTGTTTACCGTTTTGCGGGTTTCCTCTTCAGAATGATATCCGAACCGGCTGCTGAAATTCCCAAACGTCCAACGGGGAGGAAGGGGTTGTTTTCCGGTCAGATCGGTATATGCATCGAGGATTTCAGGCCAGGAACCGGAGGCAATCACCTGGTACACCATTCTTCCGCTGATGGTTTCATAGGTTAAAGTGTTGTCGCCTTTGCTATCGAGATCGAGAAATCCGATCGGGGCATTGTCGAAATGGATGGCATACAGTTCTGACGATACCACCATAGGAATGCAATAATTCATCAGTTCGGAATGGGTCGTGTAGCCATAATGTGCCCGGTTGTAGAGCTCCAATCTGTGGCCCCGCCGGTTCATTCCCAAAACCCTGTTGCCGCCGCCATACAGCACTTCATCTTCGGTAAGGTTGAACTCAATTTCTTTGGTTGAATCGGTTTTGATATAGCCTGCTTTTTCGGAAATCAACAGTCTGTTTTTATAGAGGTAGGAAATTTGAAAAGGTTTTTTTTGGATCAACGCCGATAATCCTGAAGTACGATAAACAATGGTTGAATCGCTTTCAGAAAATTCGGTTTTCACCTTTTCGGGATTCATCACCACCGACCACGATTTTGTATCGAAAACCTCCCCGGTAGGGACAAAAGCCGTTTCGATTATTTTCCCGGAATAAGGGCGGAGGATATAGGTTCCATCATTCGTTTTTACTTCCAGGTGACCCGGTTTTTCAATAACTGAAATAAAGATGCGTTGATCGTTCTGACCATACCCAGTCAGGGTGCAGGTAAGGATCAGAAAACATAAAATTATCCTGTAATGATTCATTGACTGAATTTTGCTCAAAAGTAAATTTAATTTTCTCAAAAGGATACCATCCTCACTTAATCCGAATTGTTTTCTTTGTTTTCCTGCATCGAGTATTTAACTTCGAAATGCGGCTTACTTGCTATGTTTTTAGGTGAATTTGTGTTTGAAGGTAAAACGGATATGCGTGTAGAATCACTCTTCATTTGGAGTTGTTTTTTGATTGAAGCAATGCGGTAGTC
>JAGQVF010000269.1 GCA_020438135.1 Bacteroidales bacterium
TAGGGTGATTTATTGGTATGCTGGGGTAGTTTATTGCGATCTTCGGGTGGTTTAATGGTTTCATGAGGTGGCAAAATGGTATCTTAAAGCAGCTAATTGCTGTTGCAAAGTTGCTTATTGCTTTCTTACAAATGATTAATGGAACAATAGGGGAATTTGTTGCGGTTTTATCTTTCAATGGTATTTTCGTAGGGCATGCGGTTGAGGATCGATCGTCCGAGGGTAACCTCATCGGCGTATTCGAGCTCATCGCCGATAGATATTCCACGGGCAATGGTTGTGATTTTTGCTCCTGAATCTTTCAAACGTTTAAAGAGATAAAAATTGGTTGTATCGCCTTCGATGGTTGTGGAAAGAGCCATCACGACTTCCTGAGGCTGGTCTTCACCTACCCTTTTGACCAGCGGTTCAATATTGAGGTCGTTCGGGCCGATCCCGTCAATCGGAGAAATAATACCGCCAAGGATATGATATACGCCATTGTATTGTCCTGTATTTTCGATGGCCATCACATCCCGGATATCTTCGACCACACAAATCAGATCGGTGTTTCTTTTCGGGTTCGCACAAATGTTGCAGATCTCTGCATCCGATATGTTGTAACATTTCTTACAAAACTGAATCTCCGAACGCATCCTGATCAAAGATTCGCCCAGGGTTATGGCGATAGGTTTATCTTTTTTCAACAGGTATAATGCGAGCCGCAATGCCGTTTTCTTTCCGATACCGGGCAACCGCGAGAGTTCATTTACAGCTTCTTCCAATAATTTTGATGAATAAGAGTTCATTACTTACATTCAAAAACCTGATACCATAAGTTGTCGATAAAACGTTGACAAAACTAAATGAAATAATTTCGCACGACGAATAAAATCATTAGTTTTACGCAGTTGAAACAAGATAAGTGATCAGAATAGTTTTTTTACAGATAATTTTTGTTTTATCCCTAGTGGGTGTACTTTCTGCACAGGCAGAAACCGATACGATCAACCGCCTTGATAAAAAAGGAGAAAAACACGGTTTCTGGAAAAAGAAAAACGAAATGGACATCCTTGTTTACGAAGGGCAGTTTGATCATGGCACTCCCACCGGAGAGTTTACCTATTATTATCCGGATGGTATTGTAAAAGCGAGGTCGGTGTTTTTTGATAAAGGAGACAGAACCTTTACAACTACTTACTACCACAACGGCAAGGTGATGACCCGCGGCTACTATTTCAACAAAGCACCCGACAGCACCTGGCACTACTACGACATGTCGGGCCACCTGCTGAAAGAAGAATTCTACATAGACAGCCTGAAGGCAGGCACCTGGAAAGTTTACTACGAAAACGGTACCCTGGCAGAAGAAACCGGTTACAACAGAGATGTAAAGCATGGTGATTGGAAACAATTTTATGAAAACGGCAGGCTGAAAGCTGAGGGAGCTTACACAAACGGCGAAAAAGACGGCCCGGTTACCTACTATTTTCCCGATGGAAGAATACAGTTTACAGGAACTTATAAAAATGGCCTTAGAACCGGTACATGGATATTCCAGGATGAAGAAGGCAACGTAATCCGTACGGAAACCTTTGACGAAAAAGGCTTAAAAACCGAAGTAAAAGAGTACGATCAGGATACAGAGAAGTAATTTCTGCTTACATACAATCAACCAAACCTTATTTAATAATTCAAAATTTTGAATGATGGATAGAAGTAAATTGCTCCTGGCCCTCGAAGAAGATCATAACGGGAACTGGGAAACAGCCCACGACATCGTGCAAACGATGAGTAGCAGGGAAGCCTGCTGGATACATGCCTATCTGCACAGGAAAGAGGGTGATATCGGTAATGCCGGATACTGGTATTCGCGAGCGGGTAAACCGATGTCGACAAAATTGCTTGATGAAGAGTGGAATGAACTATTTGACACAGTTAGTTCGCTTGATCATTAATTTTCTGAACCAAGAAGAGTGACAGTACCTTTAAGAATCTGTGTAAGGTTTTCGTTTCCATAGTTTATTTCCAAAATCCAGAAATAAGTACCCTCAGCAATGGGCTTACCTTTTCGTTTTCCATCCCAACCCGATGGGAAATTTTCACTTTCCCAAACCTGCTCTCCCCAGCGGTTAAATACCGAAATGTGATGAGAATTTATACCGTTCCAATAATCTTCGAAAGGTTTAAAAAGATCGTTAAGCTGATCGCCGTTGGGAGTGAACACAGCCGGTATCCTGACCCTGAACTGAATGATAGTGATGGTATCGCTAACCTTGCAGGGACCATCGGTAACCTCTACATAATAGTATGGGTCATCTGCATCAAGCTGATCATACCTAACAACATACAATCCGGATTGTGAACCATCCTGCCAAAGGTAGGCTTCATATCCCTGTCCGGCGTTAAGATTGATAGATTCACCTTCGACCAGCACCAGGTCATCGCCGAGATCGATATTGGGTTTTTCGGTAACATGAACCATGTATTGTGTGGAAGCAGTACCGCAGGCATTGCTGAGCTGCAATTCGTATAACCCGTTTTCGAACACGAAATAATCTTTGTCACCGGGCTGACCATTCCAGAAGTAATTGTACTGACCGTCGGGAGCCTCAATTTGTAAGGTATCACCGTCGCACAGGTCAATTTGTTCGATGCCTCCGGATAGGGGAACCGGAAGCTGGCTCACGAGGAGCGTATCCGAATCGATACATCCATATACATCCTCAACCATCAAAGAGATGAGACCTCCGCTATCCACATAAAAGGTTGGGTTAGCTGAACCATCGTGCCATTGCCAGGAAGCATAACCGGTGCCGGGTTCAAGGATAAAGTTGTCGCCTTCGCATAAGATGGTATCCTGCCCAAGGTCCAGATCAGGATCGGAAACCGTAACAACAATTTCATCGGTAGCATCGCAGTTGTAGAGGTTGGTAACAGTAACCGAATAAACCCCTGAATTCACTACCGTGTAATAAGGTTCAGAACTGTTATCCTGCCAGAGATAACCGGTATATTGCAAGCCGGGCGTTAAAGTGACCGATTCCCCGATACAGATGGTGGTATCTTCGCCGAGGTAAACGGTAGGAGAAGGATTCTGATCGATCTGTATCGTATCGGAGCCACTACATCCGCCACCATCAACAACCGACACCCAGAACAGTCCGGGTTCAGAAACGGGAATGAAAGAACCGGTAGATCCATCCTGCCATAGATAAGAAACGAAACCGGGACCGGGAGAAAGATTATAAACATCCCCTTCACATATTGTTGTGTCCTGACCCAGGGTAAAATTTTCAGCCGGGGAAGCAAACACCTGGATGGTATCCGTGCCAGTGCATCCCTCTTCATCTTCGACAGTTACCCAATACACCCCCGGGCCCGTAACGAGGAAGGTTTGAGTTTCGGAAGCATCCTGCCACTCGTAGTTTACAAATCCCGAACCGGCATCCAGCAAAAGCTCAAAACCTTCGCAAAGAATGGTATCTTCACCAATTTCAGGAGTAAGAAAAGGGACAAATTCGAGAAAAACACTATCGGTATTTGTACATCCATCCGGAGCAGCAACCTGCACCCAGTACCACCCTGTGGTTGTTGCCGTTAAAGTGCTGTCGGTTGATCCATCCTGCCACTGATACGCGGCATATCCCGTGCCGGGGTCCAACAGGTAACCAATACCCGTGCACAAGGTTGTATCTTCGCCCAAATCCAATGGTGGAGGTGGCAATACAACAACTTTGATCGAATCGGTTAAGGTATCGCCGCAGAAGTCAATCACATTCACGATAAAATTGATCGAAGAGTCGGGAGAGACAAAAACCGTTTCAGTAGTATCCGATAAATCCTGCCAAAGGTAATGATAGGGTTCAGCGCCATTTTCAACCAAAGCAGAAATACCCACCTGCTGCCCCGAACAGATGAGAGTTGAATCGATCATCAGCGATTGCATGGGGAGGTACTCTTCGATGGTAACTTGAATGGTATCTGTTGCTGCACAACCGTATTCATTAAAAACCTGAACCCAATAAAAGCCTGTTGTATCAACCAACAATGTTGAATCGGTTGAGCCGTCGGACCACAGGTAGCCAGCATAACCACCGCCGGTTTCAAGGGTAAGTATTCCATCATCGCATAAGGTTAAAGTGGTATCATTTCCCAGATCAACTTCGGGCGAGGTTTCGATGCGGATATTATCCATCAGCAAATAGCCCCAGTAGGCCTCATTACCGAGATAATAGGCTTCCATTACGAGGTGTGTGATATCCCAGGGCTGATCTTTGATAACGAATTCGAAGGTTTCCCAATAATCAAAGGTAACGGGAGGTGACTGCCAAATCAGGTTTGTTTTATCACAGGTTTGATTTGCGCCGAACACCCTGAGTGTTATGGGGCTCATATCGATTCCGGCCACCTCATCAAGGTAAGCAAGATCGACCTTGCAGATATAACAGGAATCCATGGAAAGCGACAGGGTAAGCTGGGTATTGACATCTTCCCAGGTAAAATCGTTACGTGCAGCCATTCCAAGGTATGTATTTCCATCGGAAGGCGGAAGAAAAACGCCAAAGTTTCCGGGTTGAATATCAGGGGTACTCCAAACCGGTGTACAAATGGCCCAACCGGGGGGAGGAATTTCCGGCTGTGGAATTCCTTCCAGAGAGGGGTTGGGTAAATATTGCGCTGATAGTTGAATACCGGTCAGCAAAACAATTCCCAAAACGATTGTTTTGATTGGTAAATGTACCATAGTAATTCAGACACGGGAGTTTAAATAACCGTTGTATGTGTAAAATTACGAAAAGAAATTATCCCCTGTGATCGATCATACTGTAGGGAATAAAACCTTTGGGGGGTTTGTCTTTTAAAGCCACCTTCGGCTTATGAAATTCAGGACTGTCATAGATTTTTTTAAGCAGCAGAGCCCTGGTTTCGGGTTCGGCAAGGTGAGCGATGCCAACAGCATGTTCGGCAATGTTTAATCCCCGCGGATCGAAAGCCCCGTTTTCGGTAACGATGATCACCGGATCGGCAGCGATTGCTGTGGTAGTGATTCCTTCGGGGCACATATCCACAATTTTTGATATTCCTTTGGCAGTGGTTGATTTCATAGCAATGATGGCATGACCACCTTCGGAAAGATATGATCCGCGGAGGAAATCAGCCTGTCCGCCAATACCGCTATATACCTGCCGGCCTTTTAATGAGTCGGCCCAGATGTTGCCATGCAGATCCACCCCGATGGCGCTGTTGATGGCCACCATTTTGTGTTGTTGGGCGATCCTCAAAATGCTGTTGGTAAAATTGCAGGGTCGCGATTGTATCGAACTGTTGTAATCGAGCCAGTCGTATCCTGCCTTATCTGCTGCTAAAAATATGGAAGCAATCGAAAAATTGACATCGAGATAACGGTTGGTCACCACGCCTTCGTCGATCAGTTTGCGCATGGCATCGGCAAACAGCTCGGTATAGATCCCAATGTCTTTAACACCTTTATCGATAATGGCATCGGTAACGGCTTCGGGCACTTCCCCAATTCCGTATTGCAAAGTTGATCCATTTTCGATATACAATTCAGCCACCAGTTTCCCGATCCTTGCTGACACTTCATCGGCTTTATGAACCGGGCTAACCGGCAATTCATAGTCGGTATCGAGCATAAAATCGATTTCAGATTCATGGATCGTGGTGCCCAAAACAAACGGCATGTTTTTGTTTCGTTCAACGATGACCAATCCGCCGTTTTCGCGGATGGCATGCACAGCAGACTGCACCCCTTCCACAGTGGTACCATAGCTGAAATTGCCACCATTGTCAGGACCGCTTACGGTAAACATACAGATATTGGGACGGATGTATTTGATCACTTGTTTTGGTATATCCGAAAGGTGCATCAACTGATAGGTCGCCATTCCGCGATTAAGCGGCTCACGGGAATACGGGCCCGAAAAAATGATACGATGTTTGATCTTCTGACAGGCGACTTCAGTAAAAAGCTCCTCCACATCGCCCAATAGCAAAACACTCAGCAATTCAACATTGTAGATGTAGGGATCGCGCGCCAGTTGCTTTAACAGGGTTTGCGGAACGGCAGCATTACCGGCTGTGTAGATTACGCTGCCCGGTTTGATATAGGTTGAATTGATAACGTCTTTGGCGTTTTTGATAATCTTCATATTGAGTTGTCTGCTTGTTTTTTCTGATTTTGTTTTAACGATATGAATGAAGTGAAGTTGTAAATTTCTTCAAGTTTATCGATAACCGGCACACCGGCTTTCAGCAGCCGGTTGCGCGACTGATGCCCGTGGCTGATCAAAACGCAACGAATGCCTGCCTTTTCAGCCACTTCATAGTCGTGAAGCGTATCCCCGATAAACAGCGTATTGTTTTTATCCAGATGTTGGGACCGGATCAGATCGATTGCACTTTCGAACTTGCCATCGGCATAATGGTTTCTTATCCCATGAATTTCTTCAAAATACCGGTCAATTCCGTGATGTTGAACTGTTTCTTCAAGAAAATCCTGCTCCATGGCAGAAACGATAAACTGCCTGTAGCCATCCGATCTAAGTTTTTCCAGGACCTTCTTTACTTCCGGGAACAAGGCTGCTTCCGGTAACTTTACACGATACTGATCGATAAACTGAATAGCTACCTTGTCGAAAGGTTCGTCTGAAAAATCAAAACCGGCCGTTACATAATAATCCCTTACAGGAAAGGTAAATATCTCCCTGTATTTTTCCGGTTGGAGAACAGGTAGGTTTCTGAAAGTCAGCAATTGGTTGATACAATCGATGCAAATGTGCATATCGTTCAACAGGGTTCCGTTCCAGTCCCACAGGATATTTCCAACTGCTGATTTTTCTTTGAACATGATCGGGTTCTGCTTCATAAAAGGGGGTAAAAGTAAAAGATTATTTCGTTTGTATTCATTTTTTTAGGTATTTTGCATACTTAATAAAATCTTGCAGGAGCATGATATTAATAGCTGACAGCGGAGCATCCAAGTCGGATTGGATGTTGATCGACAACAACGGTGAACAGATGAGTTTTCAATTGGTGGGCTTAAATCCTTACTACCTCAGCACCAATGAAACCATCAACATTCTGAGCAAAGAACTTACACCCTTTATCGACACCAAAAAGATCGACGAAATTTACTTTTACGGAGCGGGGTGTTCATCTCTGTATAAGTGCATGATGATGGAAGAAGCATTTCAGAACATCTTTAAAAATGCTTCCATCCATATCGAGTCGGATCTGCTGGGAGCTGCCCGTGCTTTGTTCGGTGACAACGAAGGAATCACATGCATCCTGGGCACAGGCTCAAACTCATGCTATTACGATGGAAACAAGATCGTGAATAACGTTGTTTCGCTCGGTTACTTTTTTGGGGATGAAGGCAGTGGAGCGCATATGGGGAAAAATTTCATCAAAGATTACCTGCTTGGGAACCTGCCGGAGAAATTACAGGAAAAATTTAAAAAGGATTATAACTACACCCGCGATAACATTTTGGATGCAGTGTACAACCTTCCTTACCCGAACCGCTTCCTGGCTTCGTTTTGCGAGTTTTATGCCGACAACCTTTCAGATAAATACATTTTTGAACTGATCACCAATTCATTCCGGGAGTTTTTTATCAACCAGGTTGAGAAATACAAAAAGATCAGAGAGGTACCGCTTCGGTTTACAGGGTCGGTGGCATTTTACTTTGAACCCCTGCTTCACCAGGTAAGTAACGAATTTAACCTGAAGATCAGCCGGATCATCCGGTCGCCGATCAACGCCCTGGCCGAGTATCACAAAAATAATTAAGCCTGTCTGATCAAAACATCCATGGCGCCATAACCGAACTGCTGCATCGACGCATCCCGGTATTCCACATTGGGGTATTCTTTCAGTATCTCTTTCAAAGTAGTTTTCAGAACACCGGTTCCAACGCCATGAATAAAAGTTACTTTGGACAGGTTATTGGCCATTGCATTTTCGAGGCATTTCGTAAAATAATTCACCTGCACATTCAGCATTTCACGGGGTTCCATCCCTTTTTCATCTTCCACAAGCTCATAAATATGAAGGTCGACCACCGCTTCTTTAGGGCTGGTTCTGTGTTTGTCGATGATGTTCTGCGGCTCCACCTCTTTGGCCTTTTCAACCACTGTTTCAGGTGTTTCATCCTTTACCGGATCACGTTGATCAATAATTGCCAGGGATGAAATATTAGTAAGTGAAACCAAAATTGCTTTTCCATCGATAATGGCAGAATCGCGATAACTTCCTTCAAAGTACAAACGCTGGAGTTTAATTTTAAAAGCAGAATTACCGGGAGCAAGAATTTTGGTGGTTTCGTCGGTATGGAACAGCACCTGAACCACACCTTTTTCCCACACACCAATTTTTTCACGATCAACAGTGTCAAGCAATATCATTGAGTTTGAATTCACCGAACCATAATCAAATCCTTCGAAACCGGCTTCTTCCTTTTCGAGAAAGATACTGTACAAAACATCAAAATTGGTATTGTTAACGAGATATACATCGATGTTGCCGGTGATGAGCCATTTTTGATCGTGCGGAACAAAAGCAAGCAAAACACCTTCATCCACCGAACCTTTCGAGCGATTGGACGACAACCTGATATTTCGATCATCTTCTTCGTATGAAATTTGCTCTGTTTCGGGCAATCGCGATTCAAAATCCTCACGAAACATGTGCTTGGGAGAGTCGACCGGTGCATCCAGTTCAATTTTGATCAGTTCCGATATCATTACCGGAATCTCAAATCCGTCTTCGATGGTCACATTCACCATTCCCGGACTTACGATTTTGCTGATCACTCCGCCACCACTTTCGTTCAGAAACTTAACCTTATCACCGATCTTGAATTTCATTTTGTATTGTTTTAATTTACGGGCCGGTAAAATTACTAATGTTTATCATGCCAGGGGTGAAAACCAAAACAAGAAAATCCGCCCGTTGTTGTTTTGAAAACCAAATTTTACCAGAATTTCATCCTTAAAATATTGCACCCCAATAAAAGTGTTGGTATTTTCGTGAATTGATAAAATTATATGTGTATGAAAAGGTATCTTATTCTCGCTATTTCAATGGTCATTGGTATTAGCTCTTTCACCCAGGAGGACGTAGCAATTGATGCAGATATGCTGAACGGTTTCAGGGAAGCCTTCAACGATGATCCAACCACCGAAGCGGTGCAAAATGCAGCTTCTTCGAATGATATTCAAAAGCTGGCCCTGAACCGGGATCATCTCGGACAAGTAGATCCCTATTTTTCGAACAGGGTTGAATCGAAAGGCATCACCGATCAAAAATCGACCGGCAGATGTTGGCTTTTCACCGGGTTAAATGTTTTAAGAGCGCGTGTTATCGATGAAAAACAACTTGCTGCCTTCAGCTTTTCTCAAAATTTCAATTTTTTTTATGATCAACTCGAAAAATCCAACCTGTTTCTTGAAGGCATCATCGAAACCGCCGATAAACCGATGGACGATAAAACCGTTGACTGGCTTTTCAGTAACGCGATCGGTGATGGCGGCCAATGGACGGGCGTAGTTGATATCATCCAAAAATACGGTGTGGTTCCGGCGGAGATTTTTCCTGAATCGCACAACAGTGAAAACACCCGATGGATGTCGCGTTTGCTCAGGCGAAAACTCAGGGCAGATGGAATAGCTCTCAGGGAGATGTATTCGAACGGTGTAAAAAAGAAAGAGCTGCGTAACGAAAAAGAAGAAATGCTGATGCAAGTGTACCGAATCCTGGCGATTTCACTTGGAGAACCTCCTACGGAATTTCAATGGCGGTATACTGATAAAGATGGAAATCTCACCGAAATGAAAACCTACACTCCAAAAACTTTTTATGAAGAGTTTGTTGGGGTTGACCTGAGCGAGTATGTCATGTTTATGAACGATCCTTCGAGGGAGTTCGGTAAACTGTATGAGATAGAATTCGACCGGCATATGGCCGACGGCGACAATTGGAAATATGTGAACCTGGAAGCAGATAAGCTGAAAGAATTTGCTAAAAACTCGATCCTCGGAAATGAAGCGATGTATTTTTCATGCGATGTGGGCAAACAGCTCGACAAGGACCGTGGTTACCTCGACGTGAATAATTACAACTTTGATGCATTGTTCGGCGTGGATTTCGATATGGATAAAAAGGACCGGATTATCACCCACGAAAGCGGTTCAACGCATGGAATGGCACTGGTGGCCGTTGATATAAACGATGGAAAAACAACCAAGTGGCTCCTCGAAAACAGTTGGGGAGATTCAGGATTTAAAGGGCATCTGATCATGACCGATGAGTGGTTCGACGAATATATGTTCAGACTGGTGATCCATAAGCAATATATCGATGAAGAAACCCTCGGCATTCTCGATCAAAAAGCAACCCTTTTGCCACCCTGGGATCCGATGTTTTCACCCGACGAATAGTCCGTGAATTAAGTATAAATTCAGGTTCAGGACTACCTGACATATGCAATATTTTGTATCTTTGCCTTACTTAAAAACGGTCAATAATTGCTAATTCCATGACAGACAAGAACGTAATTGAAACAATGGGTAAGATCACCAAGAAAGAAATCCTTGGCAATATCGAACCCGGACTGGCAGGAGGTTATCTGCTGCTGGAAAATATGCATCCTTACCCGGGGTATCACGGACGTACGGTACCTGATTTTCATGAATTGATCCCCGATTCGATTTTTGCAGTTACAAAAACGGCATACGATGATGAAACCTTATTGCGGGCAGCTCATGAAGTGCGTAAAAAATTCAAGAAAAAATTCGATGCAGCCACCGGACAGGTTACTTTGTACAACGAAATGCAACCTTGTGTGAGGATCAAGTTTTTACAGAGCTACAAGGATGTGGCAGAACTTTTTGATCTGTTCAGTGAAGCAGGGGTTCAATTTGTAAAATATCGCAAAACCGATCCGCGTGACGGGCTGATCAAGATCAACAAATTTTTCCAGCTGGAAATTCTCGAACCGGGAATTTACCTTGATCACATCGAACCCGACATGTGTTATCTGCAATTGCCTGAGCATATCACCTGGGAAGATTTTGAAAAGATCACCATTTCGATGAAACGAAACATGGACGATAATAAATTTGATGCTGCACAAGCGATTATTTTCAGAAAAAATTGTGTGATCGATTGCGTAAGGATCTATGATCATCACATCAAGCACGATAAAATAATGGCCATCCGCAATAAATATGTGGAAGCGATTAAAAAACTATAGTGTTACTGAATATTGAGGAAAGCTTACCGGAATCGGTAAGCTTTTTTTTTAATTTTGAGCATCTTAATTAAATAACGCAAACATGTTTGAGAACATCGAATCCTCCGTCACAAAATGGTTGATCGGAATAGGTTTAAGCAATGACAATTCCGTGATCGTTTCAGATTTCGTGACCTTCACAGTATTGGTATTGCTAAGTTTGATCACTTATTTCATTACAAAAAAAATCCTGTTGTCAGCCATCCATCATGCCACTAAAAAATCGAAAACACAGTGGGACGATATCCTTTCGAACCGTAAGTTTTTCAGAACCCTGTCTTATTTTGTTCCTGCCTATATCATCTATGCATTTACTCCGGTTGTGCTTGAACCATACCCGGATGTTGTATCGATTATAAGGATAGGACTTACCATTTATATGATAATGGTCGCCTTAATGGCTGCCAATGCTTTTCTCAATGCTGTTTCGGATATTTACCAGGATTTCAGTATTGCCAAATCCAGGCCGATCAAAGGCTACATACAGGTTATCAAGATCATTGTTTACATGATCGGGATTATCATCATCCTGGCCAATTTGTTCGG
>JAGQVF010000270.1:0-300 GCA_020438135.1 Bacteroidales bacterium
CCGTGGAACCCAATACCGAAGTTCAATGATCAATAGTTCAGGAAGAAAAACCTAAACAGGTTGATTTTCTCTTTCACTGAAACCTCCTTTTTATCAATACAATATTCGCAGGTAATTATTTTGGGGAAGTATAATTTTGCTTCTTTAACAGCGATGGAATAATTGATATGGATTCCGAGATCGAGACATGATGAAGGATAGGAGATTTTACTGCAACCCTGTACATGGATTTTATGGTTTCCATCCTTTCCTGGTTTTGTATTTACAACATAATTCGCGGGCATGGCGGGGTGTTTTGAT
>JAGQVF010000270.1:315-6846 GCA_020438135.1 Bacteroidales bacterium
ATTAAGAGAAATTTACCAATTCATTTCTATCCATTTTAATATTTCATTTTTTTTGTTGATATTTCGGGGTAATTCTTCACGGATCATAATTTCGATTTTACGGGCAGCGAATTTATCCTCAATTTGATTTTTCTTCATGTAGGTATTGATCAGATTCATCACATCATGTCCCTGTGAAAAATCGATGATTTTATTTTCATTCAACCCTGCTTTTTTTGTTTTATTCTCCTGAATATTATTCCATTTGTAATCAGTATAGCAAAGGTCTTGTTCAACAATCTGCATCTCTTGTGTCTTTAGTTTTTTAAATTAGCAGCTTCAGATACTTTGAAAAAAGCCTATTTATCCGGAACTTTTTTTTGTTCCATCTTAAGTTTGAATTCCCTTTACAAATTGATTTTGCAAGTATAAATAAGACAGATGATTTGCTTGTAGCAAAATACTACTACAAATTGTGATTTTTTTGTAATGTGAAAAAAATTATGGGATTTTTACGAACTTAAAATAACCGGTTGCTCTTGGAGTGCTTATCATACCGATGTATGCACCAGCTTTAAGCATGGACGAATTGAGTTGTACAGTTTGATGTCCTGATCGCATTGAATAGTTACTTTTTAAAACTTCTCTTTGTCGATCAAGACTCCAGATTGTACATTCAATACCTGATGGAATATCCCCATGTATTTCAATATTCAGATAATCGATGCATGGATTCGGAAATACCGAAATCGGGAAATTGGAAGCGATGGCCCCGGTAATGCCAATAGGTGGAAAAACTTCTATATAATTTTCCAGCATAACTGAATCAATTACCAACCCACTCGTATCGGCAATATAAAGACTGATGCTGTAAATACCTGCACCATTGTATTGCCATTGTGGATTTTGTTCCCAGGAATCGATATTGCCATCGGTTTCAAAATCCCAATACCAATTACTTATCAGGGTGTTAATCGCACTTGAATTGTCAAAAAAATGAACATTGAATGGAGCTTCGCCCACCAGAGAATCTGCAGAAAATGCTGCGTTTGCATCCGCGACAATAATATAACTTTGTTTCATCAGCGTATCGATTAATATCCCGGATGTATCGGCAACGATTTGCTGAACTGAATACAGCCCGGTTTCATCATAGGTCCAAACGGGATTCGGATCCATAGAATCTGTGATACCATCCAGGTTAAAATCCCAGGCAAAAAAGGCAGGTTCTGTAAACTGATATTCCGTTGTATCATAAAACTGAAGCGTTAGAGGGACCTGCCCGAATAATACATTTGCGTAAAAACCTGCCTCCATATTCATTGCAGTGATGTTCGACATTTTTGTTATTGAATCAGAAAATAATTTCGAGGTGTCGGAAACCAGCAGTTTGATATTATAAGTTCCTGCAATAGTAAAACTCCATTGTGGGTTTTGCCCGAAACTATCGTAAAAACCATCGTTATCGAAATCCCATGACCAAAAGCCGGCTGCAGTGTTAATGGTTGAGCTGTTGTCGGTAAACTGCACAACCAGAGGGATTTTCCCATAGTTCAGGTCAGCATAAAATTCAGCATTTACCTGTGCGGTAAAATATTCATAAGCCCCCATATCAACCACAGCTTCACCATCGAGATTACCGTCCAGGATTCTCTGTTTTCCGGCCAGATCTGTAGGTAACAATCCGGTTGTTTCCTCACTGCCAGCATCAATACATGGGCTTGAACCGGCTAACTCCCAGGGGGTATCGCCACTACCGGCAAAACCAGGATCGATATTGATATTTCCTGTGCCGGGAAAACCTCCTTCCACATTGCAATAAGAAACTTGTCCATTGCAGGTGAGGTGCGAATTACTTCCTGTGTTGTTAAATACAATGGAGTTCTTTACGCCAAGCGAAGCGGCCACGCCTGATCCGATGAGTTCATAGTCGGCTTCAATACTATTATTTGCAATGGAGCTGTTTTGAATCGAATTTCCGAAAACCCCGCCACCCCTGGCCTCACATGCATTGGCTATTCCACCAACTTCTGCATGCGCTGAATTGGAAATCACAAGGCAGTTGATAATGGTTCCGAAACCATTGATTCCTCCTCCTTCGCTTATGGCTGTTCCCATTCCTGCCAGGTAACCTGAATTTGCTGTCGAAGAAATTTGGTTATTTGAAACAACTGAATTTTGAAGCATACAGTTTCCATTCATTAAAATCCCTCCACCATCAGCAAAGGCAACAAGTGAATTTACAATTCCTGTTGAAGTTGTATCCGCGCATACAATAACCAGGTTACTATCGATCAATGACCGGTCGACCAGGCCATTGCCCGATACCCACAATCCACCGCCGGATCCATCAACATTGGAATTTGGATCATTAGCGTGCAAAACAATCATATTGTGGTGGATTTTGCTCTTTGAAATTAAAAAATCACCGTAGCAAAAAACACCGGCACCGCTTCCGCTGGCATTATTTAATCCTGATATGATTTTATTATTTGAGATTTCACAACCAGAGATGACCAATGTTCCATTTTCATTATAAATTCCACCTCCTTCCAGGATGATGGAACTGGTTTCAGCATGATTATCAAAGATATGACAATCTTCAACAATCAAAGTGCCATTTCCTATTTTGAATATGCCTGCTCCCTTATCCGAAAAACCATTACAAACAGATAGTCCAACAATGGAAACCGAGTCGGCAGCTCCATTCAAATGTAAATAAATAACACGATCCATATAGCTCGCGTCCAAAATGGTTTCTTCAATAAAAACCGGATCATTTGTTACAAGGTAATAAGAGGCAATGGTAAGTGATTTGTCTGACACTTCGAAATAAGTAGTATAAGTGCCGGTATTTATTAATATGGTGTCGGATGATAGTGCAACATTGATTGCAAGTTGAACATATTGATAATCTTCAGGAACTTTTAAAATATTACCCTTTAAATTTCTGTGAAAAAGGGTTATGCCACATATCAAACAGGCCCCGATGATTGCGCCGCTTTTCATTTTCAGGATTTTAAGGTAAGTATAAAAATAAACAATTTTTCTCAGAAATTAGGTTAAGTAAAGTTTTTTTAGTTGACATTAATCATCAAATGTTTACGATTATTTATCGTCCAGGAGATTACCGAAGTGTTCGGTTTTTATGAAAGTTGCCTTCAGTTTAGTGAATTATAAGTTTTGCTATTTATTCGAAAAAAGTATCTGTAGTTAAATTTATAATAAAAGATGATCGTTAGAAATTAACCTTGTTGATTTTTCAAATTCCTGAAATATTATTTTTGATTTTTTAATTGTTATTACGATTTTACAAGGTTTTTAGAGATATTGAGAATTTTTTTGCAAGCAATAATCAGAATAGATTGTTGGGGTTTGAATCATAAAATATTACTATTTTTTTAAAAAACTGTTGAACGTATCAAATAATGTAGTTACTTTACATCGAAAATTACTTTCAGGTCCAGAAAAATTAAAAATATGATTAAAGTAGAATTGACTTCTGAACAAGTCAGGGAGTTGAGAAATGCTTACATGGATGAACTCGATAAACTGCAAAAACGCAGTGAGGAAGTTCTTGCATTGCTCAGGGCAATAGGGCAGGGAACCGATGTGAATGACCCGCAAACCAAACCCCAGAAAGTAGAATCTCCCTCCAAAGAAACCCAACAAGAGGTATCAACAGAAAAACAAGCCGTGGCAACTAAACCTGTACCGGCTGAGAAACGCCCGGGATGGAGCGATTATATCCTTAAAAAGTTAAGCGAAAGTAAAAAACCTTTAACCAAGGTTGATATTTACAAAGCTTACCAAAAGGAGTTTAATTATAGTTTCCCTGATCCGGCAGCGGCAAAAAATACCCTGGGGCAAACACTTCATTATTTGCGAAATGTGAAAAAGATGATCGACAGCGAACCCCGTGAAGGGAAACGCGGTCACACTTACACACTGGTAGATAATACGGATCTTCCGGTAAAAAAAAAAATAAAGGCGCCTAAGCCTGAAAAAGAGCTCTCTAAGGAGAATCCGCTTGTAAAGGAAGAAAATGAAAAGTGGAGCCGGTTTCCTGTTGATGCATTAACGGAAGCCGGACGACCGCTCATGCGCGATGATTTTGTTCGCATGGCGTTTCCTCATTTTAATATACTTCCGAAACACCGGATCTCTACCCGTGGAAAAGTATCGAAAGCGCTTAGGAAAGCAACGAAAGACGAAGGGAGCGTGGTTAAAGTGAAAATTCCGGATCATGTTGGCACCTTCTATGCCTTATCCGAATGGGTGGATGCAAATAATAACCTGAAGCCTGAATTGGTATAATCCAGGATCATCATTTGAATATTCTTTTTTTAACCTATCTTCAAATTTCAGCTAATCAGTTTAAAACATTGGACTGATTGGCAGTTGTTAACAATTTGCATATTTGTATTGTGAATCGTAAAAGGAAACCATGTTCTATAAAGGGGTTAACAGTTTTTTAACAGGTTGTAATAGTTACGTTTTGGTGGTAAGATGATAATTTTGCGACTGAATTAAAAAACTGAAAATTATGAATAAATTATTTGTACTCTTTTTCTCCTTTATTTCATTGGTTGCTTTTTCACAACCCAACGTTTACCTAAGATTTGAACACAAAATTGGTGGTGAACCGATTGCATTCAATCAGGAATATACCGAACCTGTTCAAGGGTACGAATTCAGCATAACCAGACTTGAATATTACATTTCTGAGATTTCTGTGCAACACGATGGTGGACAAGTGACTGAAATTGATAATACATGGTTACTCGTAAAATCTAAAGATGCTGAGGATTATAACCTGGGAAAACATGATATTGAGAATGTCGAGGCGATCAGTTTTTACATTGGTGTCGATCCCGAACATAATCACCTTGATCCGACTACCTATCCATCCGCACACCCATTGGCTCCGCAAAATCCATCCATGCACTGGGGGTGGGCAGCTGGTTACAGATTTGTTTGTCTTGAGGGCAAAACCGGAATTAATCTACTTTTTACCTATGAAATTCATGCGCTGGGTGATGCCAATTACTTTGAAACATCCATCCCTACAAGTGCAATCTGGGAAGGGGATGACCTCATTATTATTTTGAATGCCGATTACCTGGGAATGTTTAACAATATCAATGTTTCTACCGGTCTTATTGAACATGGTGAAACCGGTGCTGCGCTCACTTTACTGCAGAATTTTTCATCGGAAGTGTATTCGCAAGTGTTGTTTACCGGAATTGAACAAGGCCTGCAATCATCCGGTGTAAGAATGTATCCCAATCCTTGTTACAACGGCAATGTTACCATTCAGTACAACCTTGAAAACGATTCGCAGGGACAACTGATGGTTTCCGATATGACAGGAAAAAAGATTTTTGAGGATGAAATTTATGGAACATCTGCACAGGCAATCAACCTTGCTGAGAGTGGAATTTACTTCATTCAAATTTGGCAGGATGGCCGCATAATAAAAACTGAAAAGCTGGTAGTTGCAAAATAGTCTTTATCTATTGCCGAAGTCATTTACATATATTTTTTTTCTGGCCCTGATTATGTTCTCTTGCGAAAAATCGGAGGTTGTGCTTGAGCCCATTGTAGATGAAGCCCTGATGGAAGTTCCGTCGCATTTTCCAATACCGGATTTTCCGGTTGACAATCCCTTCTCCGAACCTGCATGGAAACTTGGAAAAATGTTGTTTTATGATACACGTCTTTCCAAAGACCAAAAGGTGAGTTGTGCATCCTGTCATTTGCCTGGAAATGCTTTTAGTGATACGGTTTCATTCAGCAGAGGCTTTGAAGGATTGGCAGGTACGCGCAATGCTCCCAGTCTTGCCAATGTGGCTTACCATCCATATTTTACGAGAGAAGGAGGAGTGCCAACACTTGAGATGCAAGTACTGGTGCCTGTGCAGGAGCACAATGAGTTTAACTTTAATATCATCGAAATTGCAGAAAGGTTGTCGGATGATGGCGAATATAATGATTTGGCCTTGATGGCTTATGATCGTGAATTGGACTATTACGTCATTCCGCGTGCTTTGGCCACGTTTGAAAGATCACTTATAAGTGGAAACAGCAAATATGATTTATATTTAAATGGGAAAGCTTCTTTAAATGAGATGGAATGGCAGGGTTTAGCTCTTTTCCAAAGTGAAGATCTGAGTTGTGTAGTTTGTCATAGTGGATTTAATTTTACAAGTTATGAATTTGCCAACAATGGATTGTACACTGAATACAGTGACCCTGGGAGATTTCGATTAACAGGGGAGGAGGCCGACCTGGCAATGTTTAAAATTCCATCCCTCAGGAATATTGAAGTAACCGGACCGTATATGCATGATGGTTCTATAAAAACATTGGAAGGAGTGATTGAACATTATAATTCTGGTGGGAAAACACATCCTCATAGAAGTCCCCTGATCAGACCGCTTGGGCTATCCCAACAGGAAAAACTGGCCCTGATGGCTTTTTTAAAAACGTTAACAGATGAAACTTTTATTGGAAATGAAAAATTCAGGAATGAATAGCAGGAAGATTAAG
>JAGQVF010000271.1 GCA_020438135.1 Bacteroidales bacterium
GGAAATGTGGAGACGCGATTCATCGCGTCTTTACAGCCATTTAAAAATCCAAACTAAGGCTGAGATAAAAAACAGAGGGTTGCACCTGGTAGTCTTCCACCCCCCAGGCCAGGTCGGCACGGATGAAATAACCCAGCAAACGGGTGCGGGCTCCAAAACCAAATCCACCCACAATGGGTTCTTTCTGAACTTTTACAGTGATGTTAAGTGGGGTTTGACGAATGTGATTCGTAAACAGATAATTATCTTCAGAATAGGGGTGTAAACCGGTCCAGGCAGTTCCGATATCTCCAAAACCTACAATTTGAAGGTTATTCAGAAAATCGGATTTAATCGGGGTGTTGGCAAAATACCGGATTACGGGCCAGCGGATCTCAGTATTGATCACGGCAAAACTATTCCCGTTTCGTATGTTTTGTTTAAATCCCCTCATGTTGGTGGCAAGGGTTTGATAAATGTAGTTATTCTCCAGATCAACAGGTGTATTGGTTGAAAATTTCGGAAACAACCAGTTATCAACACCACCCATATAATAAATAAGTTTGTATTTCGAAAAGGAAGTGCTTGCAGCAAACCGATTGGCCCAGATCAACATGCGATGAATGGGAATATAATGCCTGAAATCCATCCCAACAATGGCTATCCTGTAATCGAAGAATTCCGGTTCAAGGGTTTGGTGATATTCACCAAAAATCTTAAAACGTGTACCGTCAAAAAGGTTCAGTCCAAGATTTTTCGTATCATCATATATCAGCTCTTCTTTGAGAATAGCCGTATTTGAGCTTTCATTCGGGATTGACAAAGTAGTTGCGTCGGTCGAAAGTGCCACACCCCGCTCATGTTTATATGTAATTGTTGATTTCAGCGCAAGTACCGGGCTAAAAGGGTATTTCATCGAATAATGAAGTTCATGGGTGTAAACCCTTAAAAATGCTAAGTTGCTGTAATTAAATTCATTCACCTGACGGTGAAAAACAATCTCCTTATCCATGCGCTTTTTCAGGTTTGTAAAACTCAGCAAATATTCATTGTTGATCAGATTGAGATTAAGCCTTACACCTCCAACAATGCGGTAATCTTCCAGAAGATCGGTAACCCCGACTTTAAAAAGAGCATTAAACCCCGGATTCAGGTAGATCGGATTTTGCCCACCGGTAAAATTCTGATAGTTCTGGTTGAGATAAGAAAAATCGATCTGTGTAGTGATTTCATTGATAAAATACTCCACATTATAGTTTAGTCGTTTTGGAGGTTCGTCCTTATCACTTCCTTTTTGGCCCGGAAGAGCAACCTGAATATCGGTAAAATCCCAATTAATATTATCGTTTTTTTCCCTTTGTTCAATGTCGAACTGATAGTTGTTAATATCAAAATTACCATCATCATCGGCAATGGTATCTGTACCGAGTAATTCCTTCAATGCATCGCTCTGCCTCACCGTTTTAAACCCGCGTTTTTTACTGCCTCTTGTCTCTCCGGCTTTAGCTTCTTTTTTGGGTTTAATATCGGGGGACTTTCCGTACAAATTAAACAATTGTTCTTTGTATTGGGTGTTTTGCAAATCCAAAGGCCGGAGAGATGAAACCGGTTGCCGGTCTGTAACCTGTAGGTAATATAAGCGATCTTTATAGAGCACCTGGCCGATTTTATCCACTTGAGGATTTACATCATGTTCAAGAATATTCCGCGAATAGTCGGTCACCGGGAAAGAATTGGTGAAATAACGATAATGAGTGGTGGTATCTATATAACTGATGGCACTGTCGAACCAGCCGATATAGCGGTTGTAAATCCCGTTCTGATCGCTCAGGTATGTAATGTAATTCTTTTCATACGGCATGGCCATGATCTCATTAGAGAGCGGGGTTTTAGTTACACGCCGCAAAATGTTGTCATCTTCACGATAGAGAAACAAGTCATAACGCTCCTGTGCCTTTTTTGGATCATATTTCCTTTCAAATCGAATGGTATCCGATGTCCGGTTGGAACTGAAAACAATGTTACTTCTACCGACAAATCGGGGATACAGATCGTCATAGTTATCCATGGTGATTTGCTCAAACGAATTGGATCCGACATCATAAATAAAAATATCGGATTGCCCGTTAACCACAGCCGACATCGCCATGCTTCTACCATCCGGCGAATATGCGAAATCGAGTACCTTTTCAAATTGATAAAGGATAACGGTTTCGGTCTTTTTCTCATCGAAAAGATAATAACGCATCTGTGGTTCACCCTTTTTTTCGATCAGCATAGCAAGGATTCTGCCACTCGGATGCCAGGCAATGATCGGGTATGAATAATCGACCTTTTCATCCAGCCTGTAACCGTTTTTTAAAACTTTTTTTCGTTTGCCCGTAACAAGATCCTTCAGATAAACTTTATACTTCCCTGATTTATTCCACACATAAGCTGCCACATCACCGGTAGGACTCACCTTTACCTGCTCAAACACCACGTTGTCCTTCATTTTTTTCTGGAAATACTCATCGGGAAATTCCCTGCCTTCTTCGGATTGTTCATACAACTCGCGGTAGTAGGTCAGCGTTTCTTCAACCAGGTTTTTAAACGATATGCCCAGGATATATAAAAATCCCGACTCGAGCCGTCGGCTCACCTTGGCCATATAGATGATGTTAGAGATAGAAGATTTGCCGTACTTTTCAGCGATATAACGCCAGAATGCGTGCCCAGCCCAGGTGGCTTCTTCTCCGGTCAGTCTGTTAAATTTATCGAACCTGCCAGAAAGAATTCCGTCACGAACTTTGTTGTCTATTTCGGTATTCCAGTCTTCAGAAATGTAGGAAACAAGTCCGTTCATATACCAATCGGGAAAAGGAAACAAGGATGTATTTTTGATCTGCGATCCGATGGAGCTGCCATACAGAAGCTGGTTGACTACTGTTTGAGCAATCCCCGCCCTGATTTGATGATCAAAATGTTCGTGACTACCATTAAAATAAAGAAAAACCTTTTTCCCTATGATATGGGTAACACCTCCTGTATTGTAGCTTTCATTCTGTATCAGGCCGATGTTGCTTTGTTTGAGATCAGTAAGTGTATTGTATACGATGAACTGCATCTTATCATCGACACTGGTATCGAGTTTATCCTCGATCTCCTCCAGGTGTTCTTCTACGTATTTGGCGGTATAAAGAGCCAGTTCCTGTCCCCCCAAATAAAAATACACATCGTATTTTTCGTATTTGTAGTAGGTCCAGAAAAATTCTTTGAATTGCACCCGGTTTTTGCCGAAACTCATCTGAGAGCCATTGTAAAACTGTGCCACAGAAATCAATGGCAGCAGCATCACCCATAACAAAACATTCCGCTTCAGAGCAGAGATAGAGCCGGCTATGTAAAAACTCTTTTTTGTCATTTTTCTTTCCCGGGATCGGTGTGAGAAACAGTGTGCTAATTTAAACAATAATACCAAAGTGATATTGTATATGGGGTGAAAATTCAAAT
>JAGQVF010000272.1 GCA_020438135.1 Bacteroidales bacterium
TCGAAGGTGCGCAGGGAATTTGCCCACCTGATTGGCACATCCCTTCGGATGATGAGTGGAAACAACTGGAGGGAGAAGTGGATTCAGGTTTTGATTATCCCGATCCCGAATGGGATGGCGTTGGCTGGCGGGGAACAGATGCCGGCGGAAATCTGAAAGAAACCGGAACAATTCATTGGGCCGAACCCAATACCGGGGCCACCAATTCCAGCGGTTTTTCCTGTCTGCCGGGCGGTGTCAGGGGAACTGCCGGGAATTTCACGTATCCAACATCTTACAGTAACCACTGGACATCGAGTGCCGGGACTACAGCCTGGATCAGGCAAATGCATTTTGATGAAACAGGAGTAAACCGCTATGCAACAGATTTCGGCTACGGGTTGAGTGTGCGTTGTGTGAAGGACTGACAATAAAACCCTAATACTAATACCAAAGGATTGACATCTTCGCTATGAAAGGGCCCTGCGCTGGCGGGGCTCTTTTTTTTAAAACAAAAATAGAAAACCTGCAAATGAATAAGTGTATGGAAAAACATCATACCGGCATGCTCTCAGGCCAGGAAAGATAAATGAGTCTTTATTTTCAGCTCATTTTTTTAATGATCAGAGCCGCTAAAAACGCCTCCAATACACTGAGGGGAATGGCAAAATACAACAGCCCGGACGGAAGTGCTTCCAGGTTCCATACCACCACCCACATCAGCACAAAACCTACAAACCACGACAGGAAGGTGGTTTGCAACAAGCTAAATTTTTTAGCGATGATAAAAATGGCAATGGCAAACAGCAGTGACCACAATCCCCAAACAGCCCCATTGACCGGAGCATCAGGAAAATCCAATCCAAGGTTGCTGTAATGATCTACCCAGTAAGACTTAAACAACAATTCATTGCGGGAAAATTCGGAAACACTGATCCAAATGGTTGTCAGCAGTATTGGCAGGATTGTTTTTTTCAGGAAATTCATTGTAATGGCGTTTTGTTATCAGATTCCAAAAATAACAACACTTTTTATGATTTGTTGAAGAAAGTGACTTTTTGTTGGGAATTCGTCAAGAAATAAAAACTGTTTATAAAATGAAAACTGCAGACAAAAAACAACAAACCGGTAATATGATTGCCATTCTTATTTCATTGCTCATATTGACAATGATTACCTTATGGGCTTTCATTTTCAATTAGGTTATCCTTCAATCAACGCAATCCGGTTTTGATCATTAAGTTATCCGAAAACCACAGCGATTTGATCCTGCATCAACCCAGAATCTCTAAAAGCCCAAGCCCCATGGATATTGTAAACGGGTTACACAAAAGGTACCGGAAGTATCACTCTCCAGATTTACATCGAAAAGTATCGCTTGCTGTGCACCGGCATTAGGTTCATTAAGTTGCAGTTGATATACTGAGGGGGCAACGTTATTGATAACAATATCCAAATCGTAAAGACATTCACAATTGCATTGTGGATTTACCTCATATTCCTGTATGATGATTTGATTGCCATGGATGGAAGTTTGCGCGCCAATACTTTCAACACAACAATTAAAAGCGGTGTTGATGTGATTAAGGCTAAGCATTTTGGCTGAAGCGTCATAATCAAAATCAACACACGACAAGGAATCAGCAATTTCTTCTATCCCAATGGTAGTTTTTAAATTACTTTTACAAACAGGGTTATCTGTAGAAGTTTCTGACTCCTTTTCCTTTTTACAA
This sequence comes from Bacteroidales bacterium, assembly GCA_020438135.1. Lineage (GTDB taxonomy): Bacteria > Bacteroidota > Bacteroidia > Bacteroidales > JAADJA01 > JAADJA01. The sequence goes on from JAGQVF010000272.1 coordinate 1,713, forward strand.
CCTGGAACAATCAAAATAGCGACAACAAACATAGCAATTATGCAGCATAGGATTTTCATGAGCGGAAAACTCTTTTAAATTGATTTGCACAAAATTAAAACAGCTTCATGACTATACGTATATAATCCCGGAAATTATTTTTGGTTTGCTGACGAAAGACTTTCAGGTTCCACATTGTTGAACAACATCACGCTATCGGTAGCTTTTTCCTCAAAACCAGGACAAGTATTCTGCCCGGAAATCCCGCCAAATTCGCAAACAACCTCACCATCGCAATTATAAACAACAACAAGTTTATCGTCACAATTGTAACAATCATCCACCCAAAACACATCTTCATTTTCATATTTATATGCGATGATTTGACCACCAGTAGCATTGGCATTAATTTCTATCGTAGTTTTGATCTCTTTCAACCAGGGTAATTCCCCAAGAGGATCAGAGGTTCCGCAATATTGCCTGACAGGAGTCAGTTTTGCATCATCTTTACTATCAGAACACGACATAAACAGGCAGAAGCTTATTAGTATCAAATATTTCATAATTCTCAATTTTCAAATTTGCCAACCTGCTCCTAAAAAATCGTTCCACATGTTGCAGAATGTTACGGTGATGCATGAAGTGAGATGTATGATGTAAAATGTATGATGTTCAGAGAAGTGTTGCCGGCCAGCAGTATCCAGCTAGGAGCCACTAAAACCTGATAAACGGATTGTTTACTTTTTCGTATCCGATGCTGGTTTCGGGTCCGTGACCGCAATAAACTTTGAAATCGTCCTCAAGCGTAAACAGGTGGTTGTGGATGCTGTGCATCAATTTGTCGAAATCTCCGGTAGGGAAGTCGGTACGTCCGATACTGTCTTTAAATAAAACATCACCGGTGATCACAAATCGTTGCGCTGTATTGATAAAACACACATGCCCATCAACATGGCCTGGTGTATATACTACTTTTAATTCAGAATTCCCGAACCTGATAATATCGCCATGATCAAAGCAGGAATCAGGTTCGATGTTTTTTTGCATTACAAATCCATAAACTTTTGCCTGGTTATGGCTGTTTTGCAAAAAATGAAGGCCAGCTTTATGAATTTCCGGTTTTAGATCGTAGGTCTCACAAACAAAATTATTTCCAACCACATGGTCGATGTGGCAGTGGGTGTAGATCAGTTTTACCGGTTTCAGATCATTTGCGGAAATAAAAACAGCAAGCTCATTTTGCTCGTGTTGTTCCATACATCCCGGATCGATAATAATACATTCTTTGGTTTCATCGTACAGGATATAAGTATTTTCCTGAAAAGGATTAAAAACGAATTTTTTTATAGAGATCATAAGTAACTGCTTTCTGATTTGCCGGTTCAAAATTATATGAATTCTATTTAACCGGCACGTGAACTGCATGTTTGAAGATAAACTTCTTTCAAGTATACAGCTCTGGCTTTAATCAGTTGATTAAAGAAACTGTAGATATTCCTGCTTTTTTTTGTTTAACTGGCTTTGTTTTTCAGTTTCCAGTTTGTTTTGAAAAGCAGTGAAAATTTTGAGAAAAGCAGAATTACCACAAACATACCAAATCGAAAGATCGACAGAATCCTCCACAATTAAAAAATTCTTTTTTTTGTCGGTAACTTTATAGGATGCTATATCCATTGTCCGATCGTCCAAATACTTAAGACTGAGAATATCCAGTAAATCTTGTTTTTTAGATTGGGAGAGATAAGAAAATATGTAGTTGTAGATGCATAACTTCTTATTGTGAAAGTGTAGTTCGATCTTTACCTTTTCACCTGCCAGAAAGGTTCTGTAAAGCCATATCTCATAATCCGGAACATCTTCCTTTTGAAAAACCAATTGTGGTTTTCCCAGTGCATCTGCCACCGTTTTAATTCCGGACCCAAATTGTATCTTCGACTTAAAAGCCAGTTCAACCGTGGTTTTAACATACCTAAACCGCCTGCTATTAAACAAAGAATTAAAAAATCGTGGATCACCGTATTTATCTTCCAACGTTGCATAATAGTGATCTAAAGAATAAAAATAATTGTTGGAAAATTTCCAAAAACTACCCGACCTTGAATTCATAAAGAAATGTGTTGTAATCAGCTAGCAGTAAACGTTCCAATCGCTATTAGGTTACAAAACAGAGCCAGGCCCTGAAACGAACGCGCTAATTTCCAAACAATTAAAAAAGTATTTTTACAGGCTGTAACAAATCAATTACCCGAACGTCGTATGCTTAAATGCGCACAATAAATTAGCGGATGACGGTTGCTGAATACAATCAATGTGTAGACAAATTCGCTGACGGGGTTTACCGGTTTATCCTCAAAAATATTAAAAATGAGGAGCATGCCCGCGACATCGTTCAGGATGCTTTTGCAAAAATGTGGGAAAAAGCAAAGGACATTTCTTTCAGCAAATCAAAGGCGTATTTGTTTACGGCAGCCTATCATACAATGATAGACCTGATACGCAAAGAAAAACACAAAGAGGATATTGACAAGTATATGGAAGCAGCCTCAACAAACGATAACTACAGTGATCTGAAAGAGATTCTTGATGAAGCAATTGAAAAACTTCCTGATGATCAGAGATCTGTTTTGATGTTGCGGGATTATGAAGGATATTCCTACCAGGAGATCGGTGAAATAACGGGCCTGAACGAATCACAGGTGAAAGTTTACATTTACCGCGCACGTGTTTTTTTAAAAAATTACCTTGTAAGTATCGATAATGTGATATGAGATTTTTGAAGTTACATATGAACGTTGCAAATTCTGACATTATCCATCGAAACGGAAACCGGTCGAAATCTATGAAATCTGGTCAATCCAGTCAATTTAGTCAATCTGGTCAATGTAGTCAATCGATTCAATTAACAACCTAAATATGCACCTCAACAGGAAAAACTACGAAACATGGTTTCTCGATTATTACGAGAACAAGCTTGTGCCCCAGCAGGTGGCTGAGCTAATGGTTTTTCTTGAAGGAAATCCGGATCTTAAATCCGAATTCGAATCGTTTGAAAATATTTCACTTGATCAAACATCTTCTATTGCCTTCCCGGATAAGAAGAAACTGGTGAAACCCGAATATAAACCCATAGGCGGAATTGACAACTGGAATTACGAAACCCAAATGGTTGCTTTTCTCGAAGGTGACCTGGCAAATGATGAAAGAGAGAACCTGCTGGAGTTTACCCGAATAAACCCGAAAACAAAACTTGAGATGAACCTGTTCAGAAAAACTTTTCTGCAGGCACCTCAAATGGTTTTCCCTGAAAAAGATTTGTTAAAAAAAACAGGTTTGTTTGTTTTATACAGAACACGTCTGATTTATTCCATAACAACTGCAGCTGCGATCATTATTTTGTTATTCGGACTATTTTCCGTGCTCAATATCAAAACCAATCGCAGCTATCAATCGATTGAAAATATGCCAATGGTTCAATCCAAATCGATCGAAGGCCATGAAACCGGAAGTTCTGTGATTGCAGCTCCAATATTCAGGAATTCAGCTGAAGACAGGGTTTTCGCTTCATCTCCACCTCCGGAACGGTACTTCCGGCAAAATAATCAGGCTATACAAACTATGCAATATATCTTTTCCCGGTCAATACAAGTTGAATTTTACATGCCCGCAGATCAGGGTCTTATTGCTACCTCAACAAGGTATAACGGAGATCTCACAAATATGCTAACCATTCCGGAAGAAAAGGAGAAGTCTTTTACAGCGCGTTTTCTTGCGGGCTTTTTTAACAAAATTATTGGCGATCCGATGCCTGAAAACAAAACCCTTATCGAATATTCAGTTGATGGTTATAACCTGATTGCTGATCGTGAGGTGGAAGTTAACCGTAAGCTTGACCAACACGGCAACATCGTCGCTTACAACATCAATGGTCAAACAATATCAGTAGCAAGAAACCGAAACAGTCAGCCCTGAAGGTTTAAACTTTTTTAAAAGTTGCATTAAAAGATGGGAGCTTTCGTTCATACAGGATCGAATTTGCTGCATTTTCAATGAAATCGTATATCCAAATGGCAGGAATCATACATATCAGATAAACTGCAAAGTAAAGGAGCGAAGTCATTCCCGGGTAATTAACAAATAAAAATTCTTTGTAACCCGTTACGATGAGGACAATTCCGAAAAACGACAACACATAAAAATGATTCACCATGATGGCCAGCGACTTCACACCCAAATAACGCAGCACCCGGCTCGTATTGATCATCCATGATACGACGAGTGTCATCAGGATTCCTGAAAAGGAGGCGATATAAAAATATAACCAGTTATCAATATCAACCGATCCCATTCTGTTTCTGTTATGCATTTGAGAAAAAATAAATGTAACCGCCACTGAAAGGAGTAACATCAGAATCTTAGACTGCAACTTACTATTTTCAATTTTGCTGATAAAAGGTTTGCTTTGATATCCGATCACAATGAAGATAAACGCGAGCAGGGCCACATCAATGCCAAACGGTAACCGAACATGTTGCGCAGATACAAAAATTGCTATTCCTGCACCTGCGAGGGCTGAAATAATTTGGCCGGCAACCGGCAACCGGCTGACAAAATAAAAAAGCAACAGCGAAACAAACATCGCCATCAGAAACCAAATCGGCCGGTTGAAGATAACTGTGCCATCCAGGTTAAACAATCCGAAAAACATCTCCCTGAAAGTAAAACTGTCGATCTCACCCATCCTGAAGCGCAGATATTGAATCGGTATCGATAGAATTGAAAAAACAAAATACGGCACCAGCAACCGTTTGATCTTTCCGTTTAAAAAGGGCTTAAATTCCTTTTTCCGTCGGCTAAACAAATACCCGGATATAAAAAAGAACAAAGGCATGTGAAAGGCGTAAATAAATTTATTCACAACCAGCGGAGGTTGACAATGTCCGTAGACAACCAGTAAAATACCAATTCCCTTTGCAATATCAATCCATTCGATTTTTTTCGATGTAACCAAAATATCTGTTTTTTTAAATACAAGGTTTCTGATTGGTTCGGCAAATTTAAACCTTTCATCCAAACTAAAAAACGGCAGTTCGGACTCCGGCAAATTTCTGCTGTTAAATTGCTGTTAAAATTAATGTTCGCTCCCTGTAACTTTTCGAAAAGGCTGCCCGTCACACAACAAAATTAAATCAAGAACACTTAAACATTTTTAAACCATGAAATTCAGATCAATTCTACTGGCAACCATGTCGATCTTTGTATTTACAGGGATCAGGGCACAAGAAAAAGGCAATGATAATGTGGTAACACAGGATCGGCCGGTTGCAGGTTTTACCGGGATCATCGCCGGAGGAACGGCTAAAATTGAATTGCAGCAGGGCGAACCATACAGCGTTAAAGTCAAAACCGATGAAAACCTGCAGGATAATGTAATCACAGAGATCATTGATGAAAACCTCATCGTCAAAAGTACCAAACTCCGCAATCCAACCGAACTTATTGTTTATGTTACCACGCCAAAGCTAAAATACCTTGAAGCCGGCGGTGCTACTGATATTGAAGGCAAATCGGTTTTTGAATCGGATGAATTGGAAATCAGGTTAAGTGGCGCAGCTTCGGCGGATTTATCGATTGAGGTTTCGTATCTTGAAACTTCAGTTTCAGGGGCTGCTGATCTCAAACTATCGGGTAAGGCTGATACGCATAACCTGCAGGTGTCGGGAGCAGGATCGCTTAGTGCCAAAAACCTTGAATCACGTAAGGCCATGTATTCTGTTAGCGGTGCCGGAGATGCCAAACTGAATGTGACTGAAGAGATAAGCGGCACAAAAAAAGGTTCGGCAGATATTTCCTATACCGGCAATCCGGTTTCTAAAAACATTAAAGGTGACGACTACACTGTAAGATCCGACAACTATTACGATTCGGTGAAAGTGAAAGTGGGCGGCATCAATGTGGAAGTGTATGACCGCGATGATTCGGTAAGAGTGGTGATTGGCGATCGCGAACTGAAAGTGGACGAAGATGGAAACATCCGGTACAGAAGGTCGAAAAAGCCAAAATTCAACGGGCATTGGGCCGGTTTTGAGATGGGTCTCAACGGTTATGTTACTCCGGATGGAAACCAAAGTTTCCCAAAAGAATATGAGTTTCTCGACCTTCGGATGACCAAATCTGTTGCCGTACATTTAAATTTCTTCGAGCAAAATGTGGCCTTTTCAAGAAACCAAAAATGGGGAATGGTAACCGGACTGGGAATCAACTGGAACAATTATCGTTTCGACCACCCCACCCGGCTCGATCCCGATTCTTCCACGGTAGTGGGTTATCTCGATAAAGGTATAAGTATTCGTAAAAGCAAACTAACAGCATTTTACCTGAATGTACCATTGCTGTTCGAATTCCAGACCAACAGCCGGCATAAAAAGAACAGTTTTCATATTGCCGTAGGGATGATCGGAAGTGCAAGACTTTCGTCACACACCAAAAAATATTACGACGAGCGAAACAAGGAATTTACAGTAACCCAATATGATGCTGAAAGTGACTCATATGTGGATGTATTCACCGCGATATCTCCCGATCGATCAAAAACAAAAGAATTTGATGACTTCCATTTGCAACCGTTCAAATTTGATGCAACTGCCCGGATCGGCTGGGGATTTATCAACCTGTTCGCTACCTATTCAGTAAATGAAATGTTTAAAAAAGACAAGGGACCGGAGCTTTATCCCTGGACCATCGGGATCACATTTGTGAATTTCTGATCGGTAAAGGCAGAAAATTGCCACCTTAAAAATGCCTCCTCAAATCTCACTGATTAGAATTCGGGGAGGCATTTCTATTAAATTTTATAATTTTACTCCCGTTTTCAATAGTCGGATTAAAATTGATTTAAACTAACAACAACCTATATGTCAGGACATAGCAAATGGTCGACGATCAAGCGCAAAAAGGGAGCAGCTGATGCCAAACGCTCCAAGATGTTTTCGAAAGTGGTAAAAGAGATCACCGTAGCTGTAAAAGAAGGCGGATCGGACCCGGAAGGAAATCCAAGGCTGCGGCTTGCCATTGCCAATGCGAAAGGGATCAGCATGCCCAAAGACAACATCGAGCGG
>JAGQVF010000019.1:0-1244 GCA_020438135.1 Bacteroidales bacterium
GGCTTTCAAACATTTTCTGATGGATCAGCACACTACCTTTTGCCTGTGTTGCAGTTACCAGTGCAATACTGATCAGGTCAGGGGTAAAGCCGGGCCACGGGGCATCTGCAATGGTCATGATGGAGCCGTCCATAAAAGTTTCAACCTCGTATACTTCCTGCTCAGGTATAAACAAATCTTCTCCTTTTTTTTCAACCCTGATGCCGATTCTCCTGAAAACTTCCGGGATAATGCCGAGCGCTTCATAATTAACATTCCGAATGGTGACCTCGGATTGAGTCATTGCTGCCATACCAATAAAACTGCCAATTTCGATCATATCGGGAAGCATGGTATGTTCTGTTCCTCCGAGGTAATCAACACCTTGAATGGTGAGGAGATTTGAACCAACACCTGAAATTTTTGCACCCATGCGATTAAGCATATTGCACAATTGCAGAAGATAAGGTTCGCAGGCAGCATTAAAAATGGTAGTGGTTCCCTTAGCCATAACGGCAGCCATCACAACATTGGCGGTACCGGTAACACTTGCCTCATCAAGAAGCATATACGTTCCCTGCAGGTTTCCCGCCTCGATTTCCATGCTGCGGTCGGCACTGGAGTAGTTGAGTTTGGCTCCCAGTTTCTGAAATCCAATGAAATGCGTGTCAAGGCGCCGTCTTCCGATCTTATCTCCTCCCGGATTCGGCATAAAAGCTTTTCCGAATCTCGAAAGTAAGGGCCCGATAATCATGATGGATCCCCTGAGACTACTTCCCTTTTCAGTAAATTTGGGAGATTTTAGATATTCAAGAGCGATTCGAGAGGCTCTGAACGAAAATGATCCCTCTTTGATTTTTTTGATTTCCACACCTAAATCCTGTAAAAGATCAATCAGTTTATTCACATCTCTGATGTCGGGAATATTATGAATGATAACCTCTTCAGGAGTAAGCAACACGGCACACAATATTTGCAACGCTTCGTTTTTCGCTCCCTGCGGGACGATTTCACCACTTAGTTTTTTGCCACCTGTTATTTCGAAAGACGCCATATCCTTTTTTTTCCAACGAATTTAAATAATAATAGCCCGGCACACTCAAGTCATAAGCAAGAAGATACCCACAATCAATTGTTGAAGAATTTCAAAAAAAAATTCCCGTTTTCAGGGAATTTCATTTTTAGCTTTAATAAAAATATAATTTGGTTATTCGCTTATCTACCAGATAAAACCTTTCAAGATATTTTTCTCGCAGATTTCGCAG
>JAGQVF010000019.1:1264-12333 GCA_020438135.1 Bacteroidales bacterium
CTGAAATATATACTGCCTTTCTGCGAAAATCAGTGGGATCAGCGAGAAATTTGTTTAGTGGTATCATAGCGGATTAGCATTAAATATAATATGGAATACTACTTTCTCTTGCGCATTCCCTTTTTTTGCATTTTGGGCGGAGGTTTGGTAGTCGTCTTTTTCTTTTTATTTCTGGCGAGAATCTCGTTGGTGGTGCTCAGCCTAACATCTTCTTTTAGCTCAAGTTTACCTTCCGAAAGTACTTCAAGATGCTGAAATATCTGTTCGTCGTCAACTGATTCACGATTCCATGCGAGGTACGATTTTTTGAGGTGATTGGCTATGGCTGCTACCAACGCATCTTTTTCCTCTCCATCTTCAAAATTAATTGCTTTTTCGATGATCCTTGCAATGTTGGAACCATACATCCGGTATTTGATATGGTTATCGCCATAAGCTACCGGTTGCGGTCTGGTATCAAGGAATTTTTTGGTTGGTGGTGGATAAGGTGAGTCCACATCAAGTTGAAAATTTGAGATGATATGCATATGATCCCAAAGCTTGTGGCGAAAATCGCCCGACTCACGAACAGCAGGATTCATCTGACCCATGATTTGAACAATAACCTTTGCGAATTTTGTGCGTTGATCGCGATCGTCGATCGACATGCACAGGTTGACAAGCTTTTGAACATTTCTTCCATATTCGCTGATAATCAACTTGTTTCGCGTAGTGTTATATTCCATATTTTCCATTATTCAATCTTTTTAATTTTCTGTACATAAACTTATTTGAAAATAAATACCCGGTGATCCGGTGGTCGGCAAGGAAGCATACATTATTTCCGGGCGGGCATAAATTACTTACAGTACCAAACGCTTAATTCTGCGCAAAATTATTAAATATTTTGTATTATCCGTACAAATTGATAATTCATGTTTTATTAAATTGGCATGCCACGGCAAGTATTTAATAAATCAATATGTTTACAAATTGGTTAATGAACTTTGAGAGACCTGAGGAGTTTATTGCAGGTGATGTTGTATTCATTTTATCTGGAAATTTAACCCTAAAGATATGACGCTGAAATCAAATGCTGAATTGGAATTGGTTTATCTGAAAGACAGGACCTCCTGGCGTAGCTGGCTCAAAAATCATCATAAAAACAAAACTGAAATTTGGTTCATGTTCCCGAAAAAAGCTTCCGGTATGCCCGGTATATCATATAATGATGCGGTTGAAGAAGCGCTTTGTTTTGGGTGGATCGACAGTACTGCACGAAGTTATGATGAAGATTTTTCCATTCAAAGATTTACACCCCGCCGAAAGAATAGCAGCTACTCGCAGCCCAACAAAGAACGGCTGAAGTGGCTAGATTCACAAAACATGATCGAACCGAGCATTCGGGAAGCGATCAAAGAGATTATTGAAAAGGAATTTGTTTTTCCTAAAGATATTTTACAGGCAATTAAAAAGAACAAGACAGCCTGGGAAAATTATGAGCGGTTTTCTGCAGGTTACAGGCGACTCCGGGTAGCTTATATCGATAGCGCCAGGGACCGACCGGAAGAATTTGATAAGCGCCTTCAGCATTTTATTCGAAAAACTGCTGATAATAAAATGATTCGGGGGCATGGTGGTGTGGATAAATATTACAAATAAAAAACCCCGGCATGAACGCCGGGGTTTTTCGTATGTTTGAATATCTGCCTACTGCCCGATTGCTTCATTCAATTCATCGATGGATGATTCGAATGTAAAAACATCGTTCAACTCATAATAATTATCGATATCATAGGTTTTCGGATATGCCTCAATGGCAAAATCGAGTTTGTCATCTTCATAGGTAAAAAGTTGCATGATTTCTTTTACCTGCGAAACCAGGAGACAATTTGCTTTTAGTATCTGTTTTGCGACGGTCATTTTCGAATCTTCAAATGTTTTTGAACCAATCGAACTTTTGGCTTTGGCAAAACGATCAGTAGTCATGGGATTGTCGCAACCAACACGTCCATTATAGCCCGGCAAAGGGTTGGGCTTTTCTTCCATCGATTCAAAACCACCTTCTGCTTCAGTACTTTCTTCATATGTTGTTGTTGTAGTTGTAACAGTGGTGTAGGTTGAGGTGGTTTCCTGTTGAGAACTGATGCCGGGGACATTCATATTTATGTCCATATTGGCCGATTCGGAGCCATCATTTACATCAATTTTCATCGAAACATTATTACCTCCGGCACTCATCGAAACCGTGGACTGGTCAGGACCAGAGGTAGTGGTAGTGGTAGTTTGCGTGGTAACGGTTTTTGATTGTCCACCTGGTGTAGGTTCAGCTTGTTTTTCAACCGGAGTGACCGAAGAACTGCTTTCTGTGGCGGCCGGTTCATCCAGTTTTTTCCAGCTGCTTGCTGTAACTTTCCACTTACCTTTATTGTTTTGTTTGATCACCCAGGTTACAGATGAAGGATTTCCATCCACATCTACTCCCTGTATTGTTTTTTCGATCGGTTCGAGGTTGGCATCTTCAAAAATGATCTTCACCTTGGCCCAGTCGTTGTCCATCACAATGTTTTCGACCCTGTACTGTGGCTCCGGGTTCATTCGTTTGCCATCCATGATCACCCAGAATTTATAACCGTCTTCTGAGAAAAATGTAGCCATGGGTTTTTGCGCCTGCATTCCCAGGGCAACCAAAATTACACTAAGAATTAAAATTACTTTTTTCATATTTGCATAAATGTTTGATAACTATCGTTTATTGATCTGTAAATTCTTTTGCTGCTTCGATTTCCGGCACAACAATCTCCCGTGGTGCAAATGAGATCTGCCGACCATAAATCATGATAACATCCAGTTCTTTTTCTGCAAAGCCCGGAATGGCATCGGCAAAATCAAGGATCTGGAATGCGATATCGTCCGGAACGTTTTTAAATGTGGCATTCAACCGGGTATAATTATTTACACTTGTTATCTGAAACTGCCCTCCAAAATCCGGGCTCTCCTTGATCTTATTGCGTAGGTCTCTGAAATCCCGGAATGTTCCAACCTGGTAAAACCTGAGTTCATAGGGAGTTCCATTGTTTACCCAGTTGCCGATGTATGAATTAAAAGTTCCCATCACCTTTTCGAACCCCGCATCAATAGCCTCGTCAATTCCGGTCATGGTTGCCGATCCACTGCTGTTCCAGTTGCTTTCAAGCATAACGGTTCCAAGCCCTTCTGCTGTGCAATTATCGTAAACCCTTGTTTCTATAACCACCCTGGCAGCTGTCCTTGTATCAAAGTTTTCGCTGCGTTCGGAGACATTGATCCCGTCAACCAGAATAATGAACTGTGCCCCAGACATCAAACCGAGCTTCTGAACAAAACTCATGGTGGAGGTATCCGTATCTTCCATGATCAGGAAAGCTTCTTCCTGTAGCCGTTCGAAACGGCTTTTTTCGATATACCGATAATTTTTTTCGGAGAGGTAGGCATTTATACGGTCGACAGCATACTCAAACTCATTGATTTTTTCCTTCTCAACATGTCTTTTATCATACATAACCAAAAACCTTACACCACCTATCTGGCGTGCAAGCAATTGTGCATCTGCTTTGATGGGTGAAAGGCTTACACTGGCTTTAACCGATACTTCGTACCCGTTTTGCAATTTAGTTTCCGATGATATTTCATAGTTCGTGATATATCCCCTTGTATTGGATTCGATCGCATCTTTGATGATCATAAAATTTTCCACCTCTGTTGTGGAGGAAATGGAAACACCCACTGCCTGACCAATTGCATTCCGCAGTGCATCCTGTAAAGCATCGTCGCGCGAAATACCTGTTCCTTTTGCCTCTACACTTTTGGTTTGAGCCTGGAGCGATTGAAAGGTGAAAATAACGAAGATCAAACCAAGCGATGAAAGAAGTATTTTTTGTTTCATGTGTATTAAAATTAGATGATCAGCATCAGTGCTTTGCCTATTGTAGCTGCAGTTTTGAGGACTTTTTCCCAATTGATTTTTTTCTTCACTTCTTCACTTACCACTAATTTCCCATCGAAAGAGTCAACCACATCTATGATTTCAACACCTTTTTCAATTCCCAGGTCATTCATAACTTCACGTGTCGTTTGCAATACTTTTGGAAATTTTCCCTGTTTCGGATCGTAAATCTTATACAGGTCAAGCAAGACGTTGTTATTTTCGTCCACAACAACCGGAAACAATGAAGGATCGAATTTTTTTCCACCCATTTCAAAAACAAAAGTTTCAAGCGATCCGGCTTCTTCCTGTGAAACTTCCCCAACTTTGATCATTCCATCACCCGATTTCAGGTCATCATTCATTTCTTTCACACCATCATAAACTGCAGACGCCAAACCATTCTCCTGGTAAAGGGGCGCCTTCAGCGTTACTACCATCATTCCCCATTCTTCTTTCGGCTCACCTATCATTTGAGCACCCTTAATAATGCCATCAACACGTGTATATATATAATCGTTGGTTGTGATCATGTTTTCAACGGTAGTTTCGCCATGAACTTTCACACCATTGATTATTTCAAGCAGATTTCGCTGTGCTACCACCACTGCACCCCGAACAGCCATTGCTCTTGCCTGTGCCTTATTTTTAAACCTTACCGTATCGATTACCGTTTCACCACGTGCTTCGATAAACTGTTCCGACCAGTTTACCGAACCTACGGGAGTTTCCTGCACAACCTCCTCTGAACCGGAGGCCAGTTTTTCGTAAATCTCCATTATTTCGTTCTTGTCGAGGGAAACACTATTCTCTGTCGTTTCGGTTTTAGTTACTTTTTTCTTTTCTTTCCTGGTCTTATTCCTGTCTGATTTTTTATCATCGCGCGAAGATTCCACCTGTGTAAAGGCGTTCAACGCCATCAGCATGATCAGGATTACGGATAGAATTGTACGAATTTTCATTAATTTTTTTTTTGATTTATATATCAATCACTCGTTTTTGTTACAAAACAATTAAAGTATGCAAATTTAAAAATCCTTTTATACCATGGTAATCTTACCCTGACAATTTTCACTATTTGAAATCATTCAAGTTAATATCCCAAAAATATTATTGAGAAACCTTTGTCAGATTGCATGAAAATGCTTTAAGTTTGCCGACCTGAAAATTTGGGTTTAACCCTTAGATAAAGCAGCGATTATGAATAAAATGATAGGAATCAGGCACGAAGATAAATACGTGATGGAAAGACGGGTAGCGATCACTCCTGATCATGCCCGGAAATTGATCCGTGATAAAGGACTGGAAATCCTGGTTGAATCCTCGGCTAAAAGAATTTTTTCAGATCAGGAATTTGAAAATGCCGGGGCCGGAATCGTCGAAGATCTTACACCTGCTCCTGTAATTTTTGGGGTAAAAGAAATGCCCATCGATTTTTTTGAAGAAGAAAAAACATACATATTCTTTTCTCATGTTATCAAGGGGCAACCCTATAATATGCCGATGCTCCGCAAAATGATGGAGAAAAAAGTCAACCTGATCGAATACGAAAAGATTGCAAACGATTCAGGCCAGCGGCTGATATTTTTTGGAAGGTATGCAGGGTTAGCCGGGATGATCAATTCGTTGTGGTCTCTTGGACAAAGGTTAAAAGTGCAGGGAATTGAGACCCCATTTCTCCGGATTGAGCAAGCGCATACTTACAATAGTCTTGAAGAAGCAAAACAAATAATTTCAGAGGTGGGAACCGAAATCGCTGAAAACGGTCTGCCCGGTGATTTAACTCCACTCACCATAGGATTTACAGGTTACGGAAATGTGTCGAATGGTGCCCAGGAAATAGCGGCCCTGCTACCGATCAAAGAAATTTCGCCTGACGAGCTACCTGCGTTGAGCAAAAGGTCAAATCTTCCGTCGAATGTACTTTATAAGATAGTGTTTAAAGAATGGCACCTTTCAGCCCACAAAGATCCGGAAACAGATTTTAATCTTGAAGAGTATTATGCATATCCCGAAAACTTCAGGAGTGTTTTTGAACAATACATTCCACACCTCACCTTACTGATGAATTGTATGTATTGGGATAACCGGTACCCACGGATCGTTACAAAGGATTACCTCGAAAAATTGTTTACCGGCGAAAAACCAAAGTTATCGGTAATTGGTGATGTGACCTGTGATCCGGATGGTTCCATAGAATGTACACACAAAGGGACAGAAATTGAAGACCCGGTTTTTGTTTATGATCCGGCAACACGGCAACCTTCCATGGGTTTCATGGGAAATGGTGTTTTGGTTATGGCTGTTGACATATTGCCAAGCGAACTGCCAAGGGAGTCGTCGGAAGCATTTAGTAAAGCTCTATTTAAATTTGTTCCTGCCATTGCCACTGCAAATTATTCTGTCGATTTTGAAACACTTGATCTACCTTCCCCGGTAAAAAGAGCAATGATACTTCACAGGGGAAAATTGACCCCCGATTATCAATACATTTCAGAATATTTATAAAAACAGGAGATGAAAAAGATTTTAGTACTTGGTGCAGGACTATCCACTCCAAGCCTGATCAATTATCTGCTTCAGCATGCCGAGGAGCACAACTGGCAGGTGAAAGTTGGAGATTATGATGTAGAGATAGCCCACAAACGGGTGAAAGATCATCCAAGGGGTGAGGCTTTTCAATTTGATGTTCATAATGATGAACAACGGGCAAAAGAGATTAAAGGGGCAAACATTGTAATTTCAATGTTACCGGCCAGGATGCATTACCTGGTTGCCAAAACCTGCCTGCGTTACAAACGTGATATGGTAACGGCATCATATGTATCGAAAGAGGTAAATGAGTTTCACAATGAGGCCAAGGATAGCGGTATTTTGCTGTTAAATGAACTTGGCCTGGATCCGGGTATCGATCACATGTCGGCAATGCAGGTTATCGACAGGGTCAAGGAACAGGGCGGAGAATTATTCTCATTTAAATCGTCAACGGGTGGACTGGTGGCACCAAAATACGATAACAACCCCTGGAACTATAAATTTACCTGGAATCCACGCAATGTGGTGCTTGCAGGTCAGGGGGGAGCCCAATTCATCAACCACGGGATGTATAAATACATTCCATATCATAAACTTTTTTCAAGGATTCAAACCATCAGCATTGACGGATATGGCGAATTTGAAGTATATCCAAACCGCGATTCTCTGAAATACAGGGGTGCTTATGGACTTGAGGATATTCCTACCATGTTTCGTGGAACCATCAGACGGCCCGGTTACAGCCGTACCTGGAACTACCTGGTGCAACTGGGTGTTACCGATGATTCTTTTGTGATTGAAAATTCGGAAAATCTCACTTACCGTGATTTTACAAATAGTTTCCTCAAATATAATAAGGTGAAAACTGTTGAGGAAAAATTTGCAGGGTATCTTGGTATAGACCCTGAATCGCACGATATGTATAAATTGCGATGGCTCGGTTTGTTCCGTGAAGAAAAAACCGGTCTAAAACAGGCAACTCCGGCTCAGATTCTTCAAAAAATCCTGGAAGCCAAATGGCAACTCGATCCCGATGATAAAGATATGATCGTGATGCAGCACAATTTCGAATACAAACAAAAGGATAAATTTTTCAGGTTGATTTCCTCGATGGTCGCGGAGGGCAAAAACAATGTGGATACAGCTATGGCAATCACGGTGGGGCTTCCTGTTGCCATCGGGTGTAAATTGATACTTACAGGTAAAATAGCTTCAACCGGGGTTCAAATCCCAACTTCTAAATCTATTTATGATCCCATTCTTTCAGAGCTTGCAAAACATCAGATCGTTTTTAAAGAAGAGGTAAAGGAAATCGCAGGACCCAACGGAGATTGACCTTTTAAGCCTGCTCGTTTCATAGCCTGCTGATTTTTGATGACTTCTTGTCTGTAAGATTTGATGAATCCCATATTTGTGCAGGTAATTTTTTCGCCTGCGGGTGAAATCTGCTATTTTTGCAGGCAATCAAATTAACGTTGAATCAATTTAAACAACGCTAACGTTATGGCTAAATATGGAAAGTGGGTTGGTCTTGGTCTTGGCTGGGCTTTGGGAGGGCCTATAGGAGGGTTGCTCGGACTCGTTTTTGGAAGCATGTACGATGGCATGCAAAGTGGTTCCTTCGAACATAGTAATCAACATCCTTACGGAAACCAGCGGGCAACTGCAACAACCACACGACCCGGTGATTTTGCTGCAAGCCTCATTGTTTTGTCTGCGGCAGTAATGAAAGCAGATGAAAAGGTCCTTAAGTCGGAACTGGAATTTGTAAAACAATTTTTTAACCAGCAATTCGGGACAGAGCTAGCAAATGAAAACATCCTGGTTTTGCGCGAATTATTGAAAAAAGATATTGATATTCAACAGGTATCGATGCAGATCAGGCGATATATGGATCATCCCTCGCGATTGCAATTGCTTCACTATCTTTTTGGTATATCACGTGCGGATGGCCATGTGCATGCCAAAGAAGTTGAAATGATCCGGTTGATCAGCGGCTATCTTGGTATTTCAATGGCAGATTTTAATTCGATCAAGGCCATGTTTTACAAGGATATCAATGCCGCCTACCAGGTGCTCGAAACCACTCCCGATGCAAACGATGAGGAGGTTAAAAAAGCCTACCGGAAAATGGCAACCAAATATCATCCTGATAAAGTGAGTCACCTGGGAGAAGAATTTCAAAAAGCTGCCAAGGAAAAATTTCAGCAGGTGCAAGCCGCATACGATCAAATCAAAAAAGAACGGGGTATAAAGTAGCTCTGCTATTTTTCCTGTTTTCTAAAGTTCGGGTTCCGGTTTAGGTTTTACCGGGTTTCTGATTGTGTTGATGTTTAAACCAAGACTGATGTATACCCTGTGCGGAGAAGCTTTGCTGTCGGGGAATTTAAGATACTCATACCCCGATTTGATCCGCAATAAACCGTAGTCCAGATAAAATCCGGCTTTTGGCATAAACAAAAGTTTCTCTTCCGGATTCTGATTTGAACCTCTGAAGCTTCCATAAGTATAACCGGCATGCAGTCCGGCAAACAGCCCGAATGAAGAAGCGTAACCGGTTTGTCGCAATTGTACAAATTTATCCGCACCCAGGTGAAAATAGGATCTTCTTTCCCAATATTGATAAAAAATACCGGGTTTATCTTCAATTAACACACTTCTGGCAGCAGGCCGTGTTAAATATCCTGCCGTGATTTGTGTTTTAAAATTGCTTTCGTAAAACCCAATTTGTCCACCCAGTAACAAATCCTTATTATTCCAATCGAATTCTGAATCGAGAATGAAATGAGTTACCCTCAAAGTATTGTTATCTGTTGCGCCATAGTTTTCCAACATCTCACGGATAAACCGGTCACCCTTGCTCCAAGCAATGTCCATCACGTTTGTATTTCTATCGATGATTCTGTTGGGATCAGCACCCCGTTCCAGTAATAATCCGATTACCTCATACTGACGATTTACGATTGCGAGGGAAAGGGCATCAGCATTATAGCTATTTGTTTTGTCAATATCTGCACCCTGATCCAGCAGGTAGGCCACATGATCCAAATGTCCGTTTTGAGCTGCAATCATCAATGGTGTAAAACCTTCATTGTCGATAGATTCGATGTTGGCACCGCGCACCACCAATTTATCGGTAATAGCCAGATTTCCATAATATGAACTGAAATGAATCGGTTCATTCCCATAATTGTCGGAGGCATTAACGTTGGCACCATAAAACAGCAGCAAATCAGCAATCACTTCGTAATTGTAGGCAGCAGCATACATTAAAGGCGTGAGTCCGTCAAGGTTACGGGTTTCGATATATGCACCGTTCAGAATAAGGGTGTCAACCACATAGGCATGTCCGGCAATAACTGCACCCATCAGTGCATTGATCTGGTTATAAGGTTTTGCATTGATATTAGCTCCTTCATCAATCAGCATTTCAACGGCAGGTAAATGACCAGCCTGGGCCGCATACATCAGGGGTGTAACACCATCCCAATTCACCGTATTTACATCGGTGCCAATTTCAAGAAATGCTTTAATTTTAGCAGTATCACCTCTGGAAGCGGCATCCAGGAGCTCAAATTCAGGATCGGTATAGGTATAGCTTGTATCTGCCAGTATGAGGGTGTTAACCTGGGCCTTCACACTTTCGATCATAAAGAACAATAGCAAAAGCAGGTAAATTTTAGACAGGTACATAAATTGTTTCTGAATTCTTCCGACAATAGCCATTAACAAAAATAATTTATCTGTAAACGTCGGGATTGAATGCTACCCAATAAATGTTTCCGTTTCCGTTTTCAATTCCATTAGCCAGGTTGATGATCTTTGCCAAAGATTTTTTCCGGTGGTTGTTGATCGCCGGATCTGTTCGCTGACTGGTAAAAAACAAATATTTCCCATCCGGAGAAATAGCCGGGCAATAATCCAGCTTGTCAGAATTGATATCCGGCCCGAGGTTTTTTGCTTTCGTCCAGGTTGTGTCATTTTCCCTGAATGAAATGTACAAATCACCTCCTCCGAAGCCATCCTCACGGTTGAAGGAAGAAAATAACATGTAACTTTCATCAGGGGCTATAAATGCGTTAAATTCCCAGGTTTCAGAATTAACGCCACTTCCGGGATTGATGGGTTTCGTATACTTACCGTTTTCAAATTTTGAAAAATATATATCTTCTGCCCCCATACCTGATTTTTTATTGGCTGTAAAATAAAGATTTCCGTTTTCTGCCACTGAAGGGTAATATTCATCACCTGTTGTATTGATCAGGGTATCGACCGGTTGCGGTGAACCCCAGCCTTTTCCTTTCTTCGATACATACCATATGTTCCAATCATTTGTTTTGTCTTCTGTGGTTAGCGGTCTTTTACTGATAAAAAACAGGGAATTGCCATCCGGTGAATAGGCAGGTTCGAGGTCACTGTATTCACCTGAAAAAGGTGCTACCTGGGTTTGTGACCAAAAAGCGCCATCGTGATACAGATAGATGATCGCACTAAAATTACTTTTTGGAAGAACAAGTGAATAAAATATCTCTTTTCCTGTCGGTGACAATGCAAAATCTCTTTCATTTTTTTCTGTTGAAATAATATTCGG
>JAGQVF010000273.1 GCA_020438135.1 Bacteroidales bacterium
CTGGAATAAATCTTACCAAAAAAGATATCAAACAGGTTTACAACCGTTTTGACGCCAATGCAGAATTGTTTAGCTCGAACACCTCACGGAGGAAAGTTGGGTTTTCCACCGGGTTGAACTATTCCTACCTGTTCGACAAATTTGAATCGACTGAACATAACATTCAGTTTGCTGGTGATATTTACTCAGCTACGGAATTTTTCAGTTTTTCGGAACAGGAAAAACTGGGTGTGAACACAGCAGTTGATTATTTCATCAATTCGGATACATTAACGGATCACAGCAGCGGAACCATCACCATCAGGCCGTTTTACCAACTGGCATTTGATCAGTATAAGTTTGAAGCGGGCATCAATACCGTGATCGAGTCCGATTCGGTTTCATACATGCATTTTTATCCTGAGATTCAAATCGAAGTGAAGGTTGTGGAGGACCATTTGATCACCTATGCAGGTCTCCGCGGCGACATGCAGCGCAACAGCTTGCGCTCGCTCAGCGATGAAAACCCATTTATCATCTCCACCATCGAAAAACGCTTTACGGATTATAAAACACAGCAATTTGGCGGTGTTAAAGGGCAGATCGGAAAAGTATTCGATTACAACCTGAGCTTTACCAATTCCACCGTCAGCAACATGCCTTTGTTTGTGAATGATACTGTTTCTGCTTTGGGAGAAGGTTTGAACAATCAATTCGATGTGGTGTACGACCGGGTTAAGTACACCAAAATTCTTGCTGAATTCGGGTTCCATCTGAAAGACAATTTCGATGCTTTACTGAGAGGAAGTTACAACAATTATTTTCTTGATAATGAAGATGAAGCATGGCACAAGCCGGCACTAGAGTTATCGTTGATCGCCGATTACACCATGCAGGAAAAAATCGGCCTCCGCGCCGAGCTGATCAGCCGCAGTAAGATGTTTGCAAAAACCTATGGTTACGACGATGCCGGCGAAATTAAAGTGATCGCAGTTGAACTAAAACCGATGCTCGACATGAACCTGGGAATCGAATACAGGTACTCAGAAACCCTTTCAGGCTTTTTAAACCTGAATAACATCTTTGGCCAACGTTATTCTCATTGGTATAACTATCCGTCCTACCGGTTTAACATGATGTTGGGTATCGCCTATTCTTTCTGAAAAGAAAATGCCCTTTGGAATTAAATTGTTAACATCGAGTATAGATTGAAAGTACATCTTGCTTTCTCTCATTAAATTTACTATATTTGCCCCTATACCATAGTAACTGCTCGTATGTCCTCCAAAATTACATTCCATAAAGATATAGGCGTTATTGAAGCAACCTATGAAGGAAATATAAATATTGATTCGTTAAAAGAATCCATTACACAAAACCTTGAAAAAGCAGCCCAACTGGGAACATTTCTATTTCTTACCGACTGCCGGAAAGTTACCGGATCAACAACTACTTTCGATCTTTTTGAATTGAATTCATTGCTTGAATATACATCAAAAATAAAGGGGCTTCGTGAGGCAATCGTTTTACCGGCTAATAAAGAAATTGCCGAAACCCTGCTATTCTATGAAACATTTTGCAGAAACAGGGGATTTGATACCCGGTCGTTCATAAACCGGGAAGATGCCCTTAATTGGCTGATCAGCAAGTAAATATAATCCAACTTCACTTACCTCAATTCCAATAACAGCAGCTTACCAACTGCAAGTTAAAAAATTAATAAAACCATTAAAGGCTTTATGTATATTCGCAATCGGTATTAAAACACTTATCATTTGTGAAAACAATCCATTATCTTTTCCGCCTCATTTTATTAATCGCACTGGTCCAATCTTCATTTGCACAATCGGGCAGAAGAATGGTTGCCGAATGGGAACCTGTCTGGGGAACATTGATTCGATGGCCACTGGGAATTCCGGAAGACCTCGTTGTTGAACTGGCAACCGACGACAGTTTATATGTTTTGGTTGAATCGAATTATCAACGCGATCAGGCCCTAGCTACCTTTGGAGCCTGGGGTGTTAATCTGAGCAACTGCCGGTTTCTCTACGCCCCTACCTATTCGCACTGGACCAGGGATTGGGGCCCGCATTATGTTTTTAATGAAATGGGAATTGCCTCCATTGCCGATCCCGTTTTTGATGGATATCCATGGGTTCCGGGATGCAATCAGAAAGATAATCAATTGCACGAGAATAAATACCGAACGGGTAAGTTTGGATATGAAGAAGATGATGCTGTAAATCCCATTTTAGCCGATTCGTTTAATTGTCCGGTAATCTCACTTCCCATTTACCTTACGGGAGGGAACATCATGGTGGATGGACACGGAACGGCTGTGTCAACGCATCAAATGCTCGATGAAAATATTCCCCTTGCAAATGAAGATACCTTTCGTGAAATGGCAGAAGATTCGCTGGGAATTGACAACTACATCATCGTGGATAACCCTGAAGAATACGGTATTCAGCACATCGACTGTTATGCCAAATTTCTTGATGAAGAAACCATCATGGTAAAACAGGTGGACGATTGGCATCCTGAATACGCCTGTTGCGAAGATCTTGCAAATAAACTCAGTACAGAATCGA
>JAGQVF010000274.1:0-1489 GCA_020438135.1 Bacteroidales bacterium
CACCTGGGCGAGGAGACCTTTGCACCGGTGTTCAGTTATCCCGTGGCGAGTTTGCTTTTTGCCAATACCCTCAGCCCGAAACTGAAGGTGGTTTACAATGCCGGCTTTGCCTACAGCGGCAAAAATGCTGACGGTTTTTTCATCTACCGGATTGCACTCAACTATGCCCCTGCTCCCAAATTTGTTGTTTTTATCGAACCTTTCGGGAATTTTGATCATGGCGATCTGCCCAATCACAAATTGCAGGGTGGACTAACTTTTGCCGCAGGAAACAACCTGCAATTCGATGCTTTTTATGGTGTGGGGTTGTCTGACGAGGTGGATAAAAGCTTTGGTGGTGTTGGAATTTCCTGGCGGATACCACGGTAGATAATAAACCGCTGTTTGATATTTTCTTAGATTTTTCCCTGAAGTGTATGTAAACGGCTTTGGTTTTAGTTCAACTCAAGTTTTTAAGGCCTGGATTTTTTGAGCGTTCATCACAAACCCTTTTACCATATATTCCCCCTCTCAGCTTAGTCTCCTGACCCTGCGTGGAGCGATAATCTCCGATTATCAGATCAATAGATCAATCTCCATTAAAGCATGCATGCCTTCACAATAATTCCGTGCACTACTGTATAGATAATCTTCTTCCTTTTCAACAATTCCTGCCCTTACCTTATGCTGCCTGCAAAATGTAAGTGACTCAATAAATATATCCCTGTATGTTTTCCGTGTGAATACATCCAGCCAGAAAACTACCTGAAAAGTCAATAAATAAATTGCATCAGGATCTCTTGTTTTGTATGCTTCAGACATAATTGGAGGGATTGAAAAACAAAAATAATAAATCTGAAGATTTTAACACCACGCGACTAAGTCTGGAGACTACGCCGAGGTCGGGGTATGAAACTTATAAAAACCATAGCCCGCACTATGTTTTACACCCATTATTGCCTTCAGTTATTATTTATATTCTGAATTATTTCTTGCATATCTGCAATCCATTCTTTAGCCCATTTTTTGTCTTTTTTGTCCGGATCAGCAAGCAACATATTTATGGTTTTAGTATAGTTTTGAATGGCTAAATCATTGTTTCCTGTTTCCATGTAAGCTTCTGCCAACACTTCAAAAGCTCCTGCATTATCAGGCATTGCAACGGTGGCTAACTTGATAATTCTGAATGCTTCATCATAGTTTTCATCAATCCAGTATTTCCAGGCCAATTCATTAAATTCATGCAGCGCCAAATAATACTCCTCAGGATGGGTTCTGATAAATGCTACCTTTTTCATCAATTCATCTTCTGACAGCGTGTTGATCGTTAGCGCGATTCTCTCAAAACCTGACTTTAAAATCTTCTCCGTTGGTTTATCATCAATGATGTTTCTGATTTGTTTGTTTATATCACTTAAATAGAACGATTTGGTGTTGGAAGCCAGGAAATAGGTATATCCTTCGTCGAGCGCGATAAAATAATAACAGTTAACCCCTTCTGAACCGCCCC
>JAGQVF010000274.1:1561-2169 GCA_020438135.1 Bacteroidales bacterium
GAGCCATCGGCAAGGGTTGCAGGGGTAAACATCAAAGCTGTTGATTCTTCATTCAGAATCGTGTTGTTTTGAATAGCCTTACTAAACTTCCACAGATCACCCATGCTCGCATACATCCCTCCGGGCCCTTTGCTGTCCTTGAAAAAATAATCAAGCATTTCCAAACTATCTTCATGCATCGATAAGGGAACATACGCACCCTGTTTAACCGATAACTGATGCCCCAACGCATAATTATCATCGACCGACAACAACACATCCCTTTTTGTAGATTGCATACCGGCTTCAGAAAAAATATACGTTTCAAGCAATTGATCGAATGATTTTCCGGTTGCTCTTTCCGCAATTCCTGCAAGCAGCATATAGCCGGCATTGCTATAGCTGAATTTTTGTCCTGCTGCAAACTCTTGTTCGGGTTTCAATTTTGCATAAAGCTGAAAGATTGTATCTGTATTTAAAGTCCGGCCTGCGCCCCAATGGTCTTTGATCAGCGCATCATAATAAAAAGGAATGCCGGAGGTGTGCGTGAGCAAATGTTCAACAGTGATATCTTCATAAGGTATTTCCGGAAAAAACTCAATGAGCTTTGAATCAAGATCAAGCGTTCC
>JAGQVF010000275.1:0-530 GCA_020438135.1 Bacteroidales bacterium
AAACCACCATCAAGGTTCAGTTGCCGTTCGCAGGTGATGTTTTTGTTGAGGTGTTTAATGTGGCCGGACAGCAGGTGTATGCCCAAACGTATCACGGTTTCGGTGCTGGGAACAACCAAGTGACCCTTGATCTTTCAAACGTTGAATCCGGGGTCTATTTTTATAAAGTGAAATTTGATGACCACTACCTTGTTAACAAAATGGTAATCCGATAAAATCTGAAGCATGAAAATAAATATTCTTCTTTTCGTAATTGCTTTTCCTCATGCTATGTTGTTTGGACAGGCACCTTGGCAGCCGACGTCCATGATGGAAATTGAAGATTCACTTATTGGCGATTCCTATTTTGATCTGCAAACTTACGCTTCTGTTCCACAAAGGATATTTTCCTACAATGATGGCACAATTGGCGCTGTCTGGACCAGAGGAATGGAAGAAACTTCTTATGTGGATCGTGGAACCGCTTACAACTATTTCGACGGAGAAAACTGGAGCGAGTGGCCAACGACCCGTATTGAATCCGAGCGGAC
>JAGQVF010000275.1:604-1810 GCA_020438135.1 Bacteroidales bacterium
GCATCGAATGTTGGTTTGAAGATCCTGAAAAGAGAGCAGAAAGGAAGCGGAAGTTGGCAGGAATTGCTATTTCAGGGACCCGAAGGCCACGAATCATTGCTTTTTCCGAAACTGACTTCGGGAGGTATTAATTTTCAAAACATGTATATGCTTGCATTAACGGCTCCTTATGAAAACGGGGGGTCAATATATCATTACCTGGATGGGGCCCTGCTCTACTCAAGGTCAACCGATGCCGGCCAAACCTGGGATATAGAAAACCAAATCCTACCCGGAACCGACAGTTCAGAATGTTCGGGTTTTACGCATGATTGTTATGCCTTCGCTCCTCCACATCAAGAAATTGTAGCTTTTGTAGCGGGATCTTATGAACATGATTTTTTCCTGATGAAATCAACCGATGCAGGTACTACCTTTGAAAAAACCCTGATCTGGGATCACCCTTATAACGAGGTCAACCCCATCGGCACTACAGACACATTTTATTGTCCGGATGGGTCCCTATCTGCTGCTATAGATCTGTCAGGTATTGTACATGTGGTATTTGGGATCATGCGAACGCGATTTGATGGTGAAAACTGGATATTTTATAAATTGACCAATGGCATTGGGTACTGGAACGAAACCATGAACTCTTTCTCGTCCAATAAAAACGCCTTGCATCCAAATGGTCATCCTGACAGCGAACTGATCAAGGATGTCAACCTTATTGGGTATGAACAGGATTTAGATGGTGACGGCCTCGTTACCTATATCAATGAACCTTCTTTTATTTATGAATACTATTATTCCATGGGTTTGTCGAGCATGCCGCAATTGCACATTGATGACCTGAACCATATGTTCCTAACCTATTCAATGTTTACCGAAACCTACCACAATGGATATATGAACTACCGGAGGCTATGGCTGCGATCTTCCTTTGATGGTGGACAAACCTGGAGGCCGTTTTATCATTATATCCCTGATAATCCTGAGCATATCTATTGGGAGTTTGCCTACCCAAGCATAGCCCCTGAATCTGACGAATATTTGTATGTTCTGTATAATCATGACTTTACTCCGGGAATTTACCGGATAGAGTGGCCTCCTCATCACAATTTTTTCAGTGTGGTTAAAATCCCGAAAGAAGACGTGGTCGGAATGCACAATCTATCTATGAATACTCCGGCCTTTTCAGTTGAACAAAACTTCCCCAATCCTTTT
>JAGQVF010000276.1:0-512 GCA_020438135.1 Bacteroidales bacterium
CCTTTGTGTTCGATGGTCCAGTAAGAGATGCATTGGTTCGAATCGAGACCGTCTTTACTCAGTGCGTTGGTAGGGCAGGCATCGATGCAGCGGGTGCAGCCGCCGCAATAGTCAGGAACCGGCTGAGTATTGTAGGTTAATTCAAGATCGGTGATGATCTCACCAATGAAAAAAAAGGAACCCTGTTCTTTGGTGATCAGGCAGGTGTTTTTCCCGATCCAGCCCAGACCGGCGCGTTCAGCCCAGCTTCGTTCGAGCACCGGCGCCGAATCCACAAATGCCCTGGCACGCACCTCACCGGCCAGCTCGTTGATAAAACCGATCAGCGATTTCAACTTGTGTTTCATCACAAAATGGTAATCGGTACCCAGCGCATATTTTGAGATTTTATAGTGGTTTGGCGAAGATATCGCCTTGCCGGGATAATAGTTAAACAACACCACGATCACCGAGCGTGCATCCTCATAAAGCAGCCGGGGATCGGTCCTTTTTTCGAAGTGGTTTTCCATGTA
>JAGQVF010000276.1:596-5683 GCA_020438135.1 Bacteroidales bacterium
CCACAAGCATAAAATCCCAGCGATTTTGCCTTTTCTTTGATTTGTGATGTGAGTTGTCCGGGTGAAAGCATGATACAAAACTAACGGCAGTTTTCGCTGATCAATTGTCTGGCTTCACGGGCATTTCCCTGATCGAGATCCAGGTGCAACGATTGTTTGAGGTCGGCACAGGCTTCGGTTGTATTTCCCTGCTCCAGGTAAATTTTTCCCCGGTTGAAGTAGGCATCTGCATAATCTTTCTTTAATTCGATCGCTTTGTTCAGATGTTTGATCGCTTTATTAAATTCACCGGTATGCCGGTAGGCAAAACCAAGCGTGCAATGGGCATATTCGCTTTCGGGATCGAGCGTAGTGGCTTTGTTTAGGTCGGATATGGCCGATTCATAATTGTTGAGCAACAGATAGATATGACCCCGGTTTTCCAGAACCCGTGCCAGTCTTGGGCGTTTTTGCAGCGCCCTGTCAAAATTTTGAAGTGCCTTGTCGTATTCACCCTTTTCCCTGTAAGCATTTCCTTTTTGATATAAGGGATAGGCAAGGTCGCCACGAACTTCAATTACATGGTTCCACAGGCTGAGGCTGTTTCTCCAGGTTTTGCTTTGCTGAAAAGTGAGAAACATGATAAAAAGCAGGTAAATGCCCAGCACGGCAACCCCGATGTCGCGCACCATCTTTTGTTTGTTGAATACCCGGTTAAACCCGACTCCGATGATCACAAACAGCCCGATAGACGGGAGGTAGGCATACCTTTCCGAGATAAGCACCGGCACACCGGGCGGGATCAGGAAAAGGAAAATCGTAAGCAAAAAGAAACCGGCTCCGAAAATCAGCATCCGGTTATTTAAACGCATACGGATCAGGGTATACAAGGCAATGCCAATAAGCGCCCAGTAAAAGAAGATTTCGAGGATGATGCCGATGCCGATGTTTCCGGGCAATTGATTGTAAGCGGAAAGATCGAGGGGCCAGATTGTTTTCGAAAGCAGGTACATCAATCCGCGACCGGCGAGAAAGGCCCTTTCGGGTAATGAAAATCCTGAAGCATTCACCAGCGAACCGTAGCTTCGGTGCCAGTAAAGGGTGAGTAATCCGAAAACCAGGGCCGGAATGAAAAACATTAATTTTTCGAGGATCACTTTTCGATCGGGCCATATTCTTTCATGCAGATAATCGAGCAGTACTAAAACCAGCGGCAGCGTTACCGCAGATGCCTTCGACAGCAGTGAAAATATAAATAGGATGAAGGTGGTCAGCAGCCACCTGGTTTTTTGTTGCTTCAGAAACTGAAGATAACTGACCAGGGCAAGCAGGTAGAAAAAACCGTACAACAGTTCTTTGCGTTCGGTGGCCCATGCCACAGCTTCGACATGGATGGGATGCAGCCCGAACAACAGGGTTGCCATGATCGAAACACGGTCGTTTTTCAGCAATCCCGAAAGGAAAACAAACACCAGCAGAGTATTCAGCAAATGAAGCATCAGGTTGGTGGTGTGGAAGATCACCGGATCATTTCCATTGATGGAATAATCAAGTGCCAGTGAAACCAGGATCATGGGTTGGTACAATCCCATAAAAGGCCGGGAAAACCATGTTTTCACGGAAGTAAGATCAAAGGATTGGATCAGGTTGTTTCCGGTGATGTAATAGTCGTCGTCCCAATTCACGAAATCGTTTTGAAAAACCGGCATATACGCAATGAAGGTAGCGATCAAAGCCACAAAAACCCAAAAGGTTTTATTTTTCAACAGGTTACTCAAGTTTTGGTTATTTGAACAGGTCTCCCTGGTTTCTTGTTTTCGTTTTTCCGAGGTGACGATACGCCCTGTCGGTCGCCTCCCGGCCGCGGGGTGTCCGCATCAGGTATCCTTCCTGTATGAGGAAAGGTTCATACACCTCTTCGATGGTGCCTGCATCTTCGCTCACGGCGGTGGCAATCGTGGTGATGCCCACCGGTCCCCCTTTAAATTTTTCGATGATGGATTCGAGGATGCGATTGTCCATCTCATCGAGCCCGTTTTTATCCACATTGAGGGCCGACAATCCATGCAGGGAAATCTCCATATCGATGGTTCCGTTTCCCCTGATCTGGGCAAAATCCCTGATCCTTCTCAACAGCAGGTTGGCAATACGGGGCGTTCCGCGACTTCTCCGGGCAATTTCGCCCGCTGCATCTTCCGATATCTTTACCTTAAGAATACCTGCCGAGCGTTTCACGATGTGTTCAAGGGTGTCGGCATGGTAATAAGAAAGCCTGGAGTTGATCCCGAACCGCGACCGCAGCGGCGCCGTCAGCAATCCCGAACGGGTGGTAGCGCCGATCAGCGTAAACGGATTGAGGTTGATCTGAACACTTCGTGCATTGGGACCGGTTTCGATCATGATGTCGATCTTGTAATCCTCCATCGCTGAATAAAGGTATTCTTCAACCACAGCACTTAACCGGTGAATTTCGTCGATAAAAAGCACATCGTTTTCTTCGAGGTTGGTGAGCAATCCGGCCAGATCGCCGGGTTTGTCGAGCACCGGTCCTGACGACATCTTCAGGTTTACACCCAGCTCGTTGGCAATGATGTGCGACAGGGTGGTTTTCCCGAGACCCGGAGGTCCGTGCAGCAACACATGATCAAGCGATTCGCCGCGTTGTTTGGCGGCTTCCACAAATACCTTGAGGTTGGATACCACATTTTCCTGTCCGGCGAAATCGTAAAACTTCGATGGCCGGAGCACTTTTTCGATCTCCAGTTCAGTGTTTGTGAGGTTTTTTCCGGTCGGATCAAGGTTGTCGTTCATCGCACAAAAATCATTTTGAAAAAAACAAAAGTAAGATTTTTAACCTGACCAATCCACAAAAGTAAATTGTTCTCAGAATTTTGATTTTTTGAGTCTTTCGATCATTCTTCGCTCCCGTTTGGTTGGGCGGCCCAGTCCCCGTTGACGGTGCTCGTAATTGGTTTCATGGGCGATTTTCAGTTTGTCGTATTCATCCTGCGGGGTGAGATCTTCATAACAGGTTACGGCGATTTTTGCTCCCACCCGGTTGCCGATCGTTTTCACCACTTTCAGGGTTTTGGTCATCGGACCGGAATGGATCGAAACCACATCTGCCTCATTTACCACACGGCTCGGTTTCACGACCTGATCCTGTATCCTGATCTTCCCCGAACGGCACGCCTCCGAAGCCTGACTGCGGGTTTTGAACATCCGCACCGACCACAACCATTTATCGATCCTGATTTCTTCGTCCATTATTTTTTCCGAATATAAATTTGTATCGGAACCCCTGTGAAATCATACATTTCCCTGATCTTATTTTCGAGGAAACGTTTGTAGGGATCCTTTACATATTGCGGCAAATTACAGAAAAACGCAAATGCCGGAAATGCTGTTTTCAATTGGGTAACGTATTTGATCTTCACGTATTTCCCTTTCACTGCCGGTGGCGGTGTTTGACTGATCAGCGGAAGCAATTTGTCGTTTAATTGCGAGGTGGAAATACGTTTTTTCATGCTCTTGTAAACTTTTGTGCCCGTTTCAAGTGCTTTGAAAATCCTTTGTTTGGTGGGCACAGAAGTGAAGATGATCGGAACATCTGTGAAGGGGGCGATTTTTTCACGAATTGTTTTTTCCCAGCTTTTGGTGGTTGAGGTTTCCTTTTCGATGAGGTCCCATTTGTTGACGATGATCACCACCCCTTTCCTGTTTTTGGCGATCAATCCGAAAATGTTCTGATCCTGCGATTCGAATCCCTGTGTCGCATCGATCATCAGGAAACAGACGTCGCTGCTTTCGATGGCACGGATAGAACGCATCACCGAATAAAACTCGATGTTTTCATGCACTTTCCCTTTCCGGCGAACACCGGCGGTATCCACCAGCAGAAAATCAAAACCGAAGGAGTTGTAGCGGGAATAGATCGAATCGCGGGTGGTTCCGGCTACCGGTGTAACGATGTTTCGGTCGATGCCGAGGAAAGCATTCACGAGTGAAGATTTGCCGACATTCGGTCGTCCCACCACAGCAAATTTGGGCAGATCGGGAACTTCTTCCGGACTTTGCTTTTCGAAAACCAATACAACTTCATCCAGCAGATCACCGGTACCACCACCATTCATGGCGGAAATGGTATACACCTTGCCAAGACCCAGGCTGTAAAATTCTGATGCCTCTGCGATCTTATCGGGATTATCGACTTTGTTGGCCACCAAAAAAACCTTCTTCCCTGATCTTCTTAAAACATCAGCCACATCCTCATCCATACCGGTGAGTCCGGCTTTGATGTCGACCATAAACATGATCACATCGGCCTCATCCAGTGCCAGCACAACCTGCTTGCGTATCTCTTCTTCAAACACATCATCCGAGCCGACCACATACCCACCGGTGTCGATCACCGAAAATTCGATGCCGTTCCAGTCTGATTTGCCGTAATGCCGGTCGCGGGTCACCCCGCTGGTTTCTTCCACTATCGCCTGTCTTGTTTTCGTGAGGCGGTTAAACAAGGTCGATTTGCCCACATTGGGTCTTCCTACTATTGCTAAAATATTCGACATATTATTGTTGATATCCAAAACGTTTGAGTTGACGCTCGTTGTCGCGCCAGTCTTTATTTACTTTAATGGTCAGGTCCAGAAAAACTTTTTTGCCCAGAAAATCTTCAATGTCTTTCCTGGCATCGGTTCCCAGTTTTTTGATCGATTTTCCACCCTTGCCGAGAATGATCATCTTTTGCGATTCGCGCATCACGTACAGGTATGCTTCAATCCTGATGATATCCTCCGCCTCCTTGAACGACTCAACCACCACCTCCACCGAATAGGGGATTTCCTGTTTAAAATTCAGCAACACCTTTTCGCGGATCATTTCCGAAACGAAAAAACGGAGATTTTTATCGGTGAGTTCGTCTTTGGGGTAATAGGGTGGATTTTCCGGTAATTTCGCGATGACCAGCGACATCACCGTGTCGAGGTTAAATTTGTTGAGGGCCGATACCGGGATGATCTCTCCGGATGGAAAAATTTCAGACCAAAAGGAAATCTGGGCCTGCACATCCTCCTGGTTCGACAGATCGATTTTATTGATCAGCACGA
>JAGQVF010000276.1:5867-6134 GCA_020438135.1 Bacteroidales bacterium
TACGCTTCATCATTTACAATTCCGATGATCCGGTGGCGGGTGGTTTGCGCTTTGGGGGTAATGATCGAAAGCCGTTCACCAACCAGGGCGTTCATCAGCGTTGATTTGCCCACATTCGGATTGCCCAGGATATTTACGAAGCCGGATTTATGTGCCATAAATTTTTTTCTTCAATTTTTTGCAGGGTTAAATTATTCGTGTATCTTTGCGCCCCTGTTAACGTTCACAAAAGTAGTATAAATATAGATTGCGGGGTGGAGTCCCGAA
>JAGQVF010000277.1 GCA_020438135.1 Bacteroidales bacterium
GGAAGCGCAAATGGACCGGCAACAGATCCTGGTCGAAAAAGGGCAAACCCTCAATGATTTTCTTCCAGGGTTTTATACCAAAACCGAACAAACCGATCTCGATCCGGGGGTGGCTCCCGAAGGGGATTACATGCTCCGCTCTGCCTTTACCACTGATGGTGAAAAAGTGATTGTTTGCACCGGCGGCACCAACAATGTTACTGTTTTCGATTGGGCTACCATGGAAACCGAGGCGGTGATCGAAGTTGGTGAATATCCGTGTGATGTGGCGGTAACAGACGACTATGCAGTGGTTCCATGCATTTTCGGAGATGAAATTTATGTGATCGATCTTGATGACTATTCGATTGCGGCCGTTTTCGCAACTTCCGCAGAGGTGCAACCGGTGGTGGCCAAAGTCAGCCCGGATGGCCAGTATGCCTACGTAGCCTCAGATATCGACGACGGTTTGGTAGTGATCGACCTTTCGAATCTTTCTGTTGTGAATAGTTTTGGCAATTTTCCAATCGGCCTGATATCTTACAGCTGGGTTTCAACAGGGGGAAGAAGCAGCTTTAAATTTACCCGGTTTGAGGTGTCACCTGACGGCAATCACCTGATTGTGGGGAATGCCGACAATGAAGTTCAGTTTATCGATCCCACTACCGGAAATGTCGATTATACGGTTACGGGCATCCCCAACTGTTTCGTGGTCGGACTTTCGGGCGACGGCACCAAAACCATTGCCCTCAGCGATGAGAACAATGTTTTCAAAGCTTACCAGATCGATAATGCCACCCATACCATAACCGGCGAAGTAGAACTCACCGGCAATTATCTGGCTACCTATGAAGTAGGTGTGAACCAGGACGGCAGCAAGGCTTTCGTTGGTATCGGCAACAACTCCAGCGCCATTGTGCGTTTTGCTACCTCCGATTTTGTTACCTTCACCCAAACCTACACACCCTTCTGGATTGGCACGTCAGCCGATCATCAATATGCCATCAACGGGCAATTCCGCTTTTCGGTTCTCGATTTTGACAGTGAATCGATCGTCGGGCAACTTTGGGGTTACACCCAGGATTTCGGTTGTGTGTCGCCGGTAGATTTGAATGTAGCCGGATATGATCCACTGCGATATGAAGGCATTTACTATTTCGACTGCACCGATCCTACGGATGTGGTATTGAACGGGAAGTCGCTGGCGGGTATGCCTCCTGAAGGGGATACCCCCTATCGCATCGCCATTTCGGACGATGGATCATCCGTGCTCACCTCCAATTCCCTTTCTGAAAATGCCAGCATCATCAACCTCAGCAGCTATACCGTGGATGCCGTGGTTGACCTCGGTGAAAAATCGGATGCAGTGGATATTACGCATGACGGTCAGTGGGGCATCATGGGTGGTTATGACCTGAACACCATCAAGATCATCGATCTGGAGAACAACCAACTGGCTGCCTCTGTTCCGTGCGGACAAAGACCCCTGATGGTCGACATTGCCCCCGACGACAGTTTTGCGATCATAGGCAATCTCAAGGGCAATTCGGTTTCGATTGTAGAACTGGATGGAGCCAACAGCAGCGAACTCATCGAGATCCCTACCGGCGTGATCGGTCTCTCCTGGGCTGCTTACGGTGTACGAAGCAGCGTGGAGCTTGATCCGACCGGGCAATACGTGCTTGTGGCTTCAAGCTTTGAAGACAAGGTGCAGGTGATCGATGTGGATCAACAACAGATCGTTGCCAATCTGCCGGTAGGAACTTTTCCTTTAAAAATTGCTTTCAATGATTCAGGAGAATATGCTGCCGTAACTAATTATAATTCCGACAGTTTCTCTATTCTTCATGTGGCTGGCGCCAATTCGTCGGTTGTGGGCACTTTTCCATCCAATGGCGATGGGCCGCTGCGTTTGGCCTATAATCCTACCAATGATGAATTCGGGATCATCAACTACACCACCAAATCGGTGATCAACGTAAATGCAGAAACAGGTTCGGTGAATAGCTCCGATAGCTATGCACAGTACGGAAGCCCAATCCAGATCGCTTATGACAACGATGGCAATGCAGTGGTATTAATCCTCGGATCGGGAGATATTCCGGGATACCTGGTCAGAGATGATGAAGTGATCGAACTGCCGGCAGCACCCACCTACATGGATTATAGCGCCGGAAACAATATTGCAGCCGTGTCGATGCCCGGCCCCGATTACGTTACCATTGTTGAATTNNGACCAGGTGGTACTGTCTCCCGATGCCGATTTTATGGCATTGGTCACCACCGTACATGAAGGCGACACTGTTCATTTTTCTGATCTTACCGTAAACAATCCCACCGATTGGGAATGGGAATTTGAAGGAGGAACTCCGTCCACCAGCAGCGGCATCCCTGATCCGGAAGTGATCTATACTTCCGAAGGCACCTATGATGTTTCGCTCACTGCTTCCAATTCAGCCGGTAGCGACGAGGAACTCAAAACGGATTACATCACTGTTCTGCCGCCTGTTTCGGTTGATGATAGAGGAGATGAAATGCTGGTCTCAATCTATCCCAACCCGGTAAAGGATCAATTGTTTATCGATAACAAAACCGGTCGACCGCAACTCTTTGTAGCCCTGTTTAACGAACAGGGACGGTTCCTCTTTTCAGGAGAAATTAACGGAAAGCAGGGCATGTTGGACTGCTCCGTGCTTGAACCGGGCGTTTATTTTGTGAAGCTGAACAATACCGAACAAAAAGGCGTATACAAAATCGTAAAACAGGAAAACTGATCATGCACGTAAACGGCAAACATTACCGGACGGTTTGGATGGAAGGCAAAACGGTTTTGATGATCGATCAAACGAAACTGCCCTTCGAATTTAAGATCCATGCCTGCCACAACTATATCGATAGTTGTATTGCCATCCGCACCATGATCACGCGGGGAGCCGGTGCCATAGGTGCCACAGCAGGTTTTGCTATGGCGCAGGTTTACCTCGAAAATGATGGAGATGAAGATTTTTTTTTAAAAGCCAGGAAAGAGATTGAATCGACGAGACCCACAGCCCGAAACCTGTTTTTTGCTGTAGAAAAAGTTTTTGATGCCGGGAGATCAGGCGCAGATCATGCGGTTGAAATGGCGCAGCAACTGGCCGAAGAAAACATCGAAGAAGCCAGAATGATCGGCAAATATGGCAATGCGCTGATCGAAAACGGGGCAAACATCGCCACCCATTGTAACGCCGGTTGGCTGGGATTTGTGGATTATGGCAGTGCATTGTCACCCATCTATGCTGCCAAAGCAGCCGGTAAAAAAGTTTTTGTGTATGTGGATGAAACTCGTCCGCGTGGACAGGGAGCACGGCTGACGGCCTGGGAATTGAAAAACGAGCATATTCCCCACACCATCATTCCCGACAATGCCGCTGCTTATTATATGTCTAAAGGGAAAATCGACCTGATGATCACCGGCGCCGACCGGGTGGCTGCCAATGGCGATGTGGCCAACAAGATCGGCACACTCGAAAAAGCGATCATTGCCAACCGGTATGGAATTCCGTTTTATGTGGCTGCACCCCTTTCCACCTTCGATATAGATTGTCCGAACGGAGATAAGATCCCCATCGAACAACGTG
Organism: Bacteroidales bacterium; assembly: GCA_020438135.1. GTDB lineage: Bacteria > Bacteroidota > Bacteroidia > Bacteroidales > JAADJA01 > JAADJA01. The sequence continues at coordinate 3,600 of JAGQVF010000277.1, forward strand.
ACGAATCGGAAGTTTTTTTCCAGGAAGGACCTGATGATTCTGGCATGATCAGAAAAATCCGTGTGAGCAATCCCGGTTCTGACGCCCTGAATCCGGCATTTGATATTACACCTGCAGAACTCATTTCCGGGCTTATTACTGAAAAAGGAATTGTGAAACCGGGCAATGAATTCATTTCAAAATTGTTTACCTGATATGGAATTGAAAAAAGAACGGGAAATGGTAGCCGCTACCATGCGGAGACTATACAATCAAAAACTTACAACGGCTTCAGGTGGGAATGTAAGCCTTCGTGCTGATAACAAAGTACTTATCACTGCCTCTCAAATCGACAAGGGACTGATAACCGGAGAGCAGGTTGCTATACTTACAAGTGGTGGAAACAACCTCACACCTGAATTAAAAATGAGTATGGAATACAACATCCATCTCTCAATTTATACAAAGCGACCGGATGTAAAAGCGATTGTTCATGCGCATCCCGTTTTTGCCACCGGATTTGCCATAGCCGGAAAACTTTTCAAAACCTCACTTTCGGGTGAATTTCGGGCCATTCTGGGCAAACCAGTATTGGCTAAATATGTACTGATGGGAACCACAGACCTGGCACAATCGGTTTCGGATGCAGCCACCCGGGGAAATCTTATCCTGATGGCCAACCATGGGGTGCTCACCACGGGCAGAACCCTTTTCGAAGCATACGACCGGATGGAGGTTGCCGAGGCTTGTGCCAAAATGAATATTGTAACAGGTCTGATCGGACAAAGCACTTCTCTCAATCCACAGCAACTGCGTGAAATCGACAGCCTTTTTTCATAACCTGTCCGGATACAACAAGGGTTCATCTGATCTGTGTATATTTGCAAGGATAATAAGATTTCTTTTGAAAAAAATCATCATTACCGGTCTTTTGTTTATTTGCATTGTCTCATCCCATTTTGGTCAAACAGTTAAGCAGATCCATATCGATGCCGGCTTGTTGCGAAACTATGATGGGTTCTTAAAACTTTACAGCGGCGTTATCGAGTTGGGAGGAGATTATTCGATTTCCCTTACAAAACTTCTGCAGGCCGGTGTGGCGTTTCATGCCGGATACCTGAACCGTAACGAAGGATCAATGAAAGCCTACCTTTACAAGCCTGCTGTTCAACTTGCCTATACTGCTCACTTTTCGAAACGTTTTGCACTGATGCCGGCGGCCAATCTCGGCTATGCCTTTATCAATCTGCGAAATGATGCATATGATTACAGGGAGACTCAGTCAGGCCTGAATACGGGTATCGATTTGCGTTTTATCTGGAAAACTGAGGATCGAACTGATTTTTTCATTTTCGGAAGATACAGTTATATTTACCTGGATGAAGATAAGCATTTTACGGAATTGGAATACTACCGAAACCTGCATCAATCAGCCTTTGGTATCGGCATCAAAATAAAATAAAACCCAGCCTGATGAAGCATATAAAAAATATATATTCTGTATTATTCTTTCTGCTGCTGGCAATTGTTTGCGGTTGTTCAAAAACCGGAGACTCTTTTTATCCGGATGGTCAATACCATACAGTAAGTGATGTAGTACAATATTGTTCAGGTAGCTGTGATTCGGAAAATGACTGGGAAGGAAATGATATTCGGGTTAAAGGGCACATCCGCAACCGGGCAAATGACGGGATAATGAATACTTACTTTGCCGGAAGCTACTTTTACCTCGAAGATATCAGAAACGGTTTTTTTATGGAGATAAGGGTTGTTGCATCAAAAGGTGATATTTTTGATCGCATTACCCAATCGATACCGGCCGATATATTCTATATCACCGGAAAAGCAGTGGCCGTTGAGGTGGATGATGGTGAAAATTGCGAAAAAGGGGTAATTATCGAATTGGATAACATTGACAACATCCTTCTAAATGCCGAATAAAATTAAACGATGCGAATGGCCTTCAGATGATCCATTGATGATCGAATATCACGACACCGAATGGGGAGTTCCGGTCCATGACGATCGCAAGCACTTCGAATTTATTGTTCTCGATGCTTTTCAGGCAGGCCTGAGCTGGGCCATCGTACTTAAAAAGAGAGAGGCCTTCAGAGAAGCCTTTGATAATTTTGACGTAGATGCCATTGCGGATTATGATGAAGAAAAGGTTCAGCAATTGCTAAAAAACACAAAGATTATCCGCAATCAGTTAAAGATCAGGGCTACCATTCACAATGCGAACAAGTTTAAAGAAATTCAACGAGAGTTCGGGAGTTTCGACAAATACATCTGGCAATTTACCGATCACAAAACAAAAGTCAACAAATGGAACTCGGTAAGAAATTTACCTGCCACGAGCCCCGAATCGGATGCGATGAGCAGGGATTTGAGAAAACAAGGATTTAAGTTTGTCGGTTCAACCATTTGTTACGCATATATGCAGGCCGCCGGTATGGTGAATGATCATCTCACAAAATGCTTCAGGCATAAGGAATTGATCGGCTGATGCGTTGTACCTTATTTTACAATGATCTTTTTCGTGAAGGTATCCTTTCCTATCTTTAATTTGAGAAAATAAATTCCTTCTTCAAGGGATGTTACCGTAAATCCTCCGGGGGTTTTCCGGATCTTTCCCGCTTCTCTCCCGTGTATATCGAAAATTCGTACAGATGATCTTTGCTGTACTTCATTCATCACAATTTCAAAATTGCCATGATTGGGATTGGGATAGAGATACCATTTATCAGAAACACCCGACTCCCCAATTCCGATGGTCCAGTTAACATAGATCGTTAGTCCTTCGGAGAAATCGCTTTCACCACATACATTCACGGATTTAACATGTAATTCAGCACTATAATTTTCATCCTGACTCCAATAAATCTTTACCTGGTTCAGCGTGTCGCCCGGTGTGATTACTCCCATATCGTCGGGGATCAGCTCCCAGATATATTCATCCGCATTGGCTGCTGAAGTTGAATAATAAGTAAAGTTGGCCGTGTCGGTTTTAAAATTTGCCGGACCCATCGGCTGCTGCGGAATGTCTGGTGCATATGCTACCTGAATGTAATCCTCAACCGTGATCATATCGGAATTGGTTCCATCGGATACAATGAGTGAAACCGAATAGGTTCCATTGTTCTCATAGGTAATCAGGGGATTCTGATCAGAAGAAGTTGAAGGCGAGCCACCTTCGAAGGTCCAGTTCCAGCTTGAGGGATTTCCGTTCGACTGATCGGTAAATTGCACCGACCCATCCTCGCACAATTCGGTTGGTGAAGCGATAAAGCCGGCAGCAAGCATAGAGGCATCCGTATAAACACCATCGTGCCGGACATTATATTGCAAAATGGTTAATGGTGATTTGGCAGGATTAGCATCTTCATTCACATTCCAGAGGTAAAAATTAAGTTCATTGGTGGAAAGATTGCCGGAAGCACCGCTCATATCAAGTATTCCATCACCATTGATATCCTCCACAAAAGGATTCATAAAAAAAGAACTGCCGGTCATTGTGAGGGGCCAGTCAGTCATCGCGGTTCCATCATGATTGTATCCGATATAGCCACCTGCACCGGTATTGTCGTCCCAGATCAGTTCCACCTCATCATCCCCATCGATATCAACCAACAGAATTTGGTTATTGATCGCATTCATGGGAGGTGTGGGCCAACCCGGAAGCAGGTTACCTTCCCGGTCCCAAACATATACCTTATCACTGGGCGATCCGGCCAGCACCTGATCTCCGACAGCCACATCAAGATATCCGTCTCCATCAATATCGCCAACTGCAGGGGGTCCGTAAATCCAATACGTCACAAAAACAGGCCACCCATCCAGCAAAGTACCGTCATTTTTAATGGCATGAACGGCACCATTTCCCGAAGTGAGTGAATGGTCGCCGACCAGGATCTCACGGTTTCCATCGCCATCGAGATCGGCAAGAACCGGAGAAGAATAGGAAAATACACGATCGGTGCCGGGATTATAAGGAAATCCTTCCAACAGATTCCCGGAGGCATCCCAGGCAAAAACATGGTAATATGATTCCGCCACAATTTCCGGGATGTTATCCCCGTCAATATCACCCACTGCAACTGCTGAACCGGGAATTTCATTCATCGCTACCGGAAACCCGGGCCAGGAGGTTCCATCGCCTTTGTAAACACCAACGAAACCATTCGGATAATCCCTTTCCTCGATGATAATTTCATACACTCCATCGTTGTTCATGTCAGCCAAAACAGGTGTTTTTGTGGCACCACCATTGAGAGATACCGGGAAACCCACCACTGCCGTTCCATCCTTTTCAAAAGCATACAACATTCCATTGTTTCCCGTTCCGGCCGACCGTGCTGAGATAACAACTTCCCCTTCCCCGTCTCCGTCAATGTCGCCAAAAGCAGGTGCTCCATCGGGATAAAAGGTTAAATTAACCGGCCATCCGGTTACCACACTGCCATCAACATTCCAGGCATAGGTTTGCAAACCGGTGTTATAGATGGTCTCAAGTTCATCATCGGTATCGAGATTACAATAAACACCTCCTCTTTGTGAGTTACCTGTATAGGTCAATGGCCAGTTGGGATATACTTCAATAGGCGATAAAACGCCTTTATTCATAAGCTCATCTGCAAATTTTTCATCCAGGAGAACCTTGCCGTTTGCATCCGGCAGGACAAAGAAACTATAGGCAGTTTTCAATTGCTTAACATCAATCACTTTCGGCTGTCCGAAAATTGATGTAACACTCAATAAAACAGAAAACATGCATAAAAAAGAAAAGGTTTTCATCACAATAAGTCTTTAATTAAACCTGAAGAGATTCATGTCAGTTAAAACCCTGAACATTCAATAAAAGTACATATTTATTGATATTATGGGATAAAAATTTTGTCAGAACACAGGATTATATAAATTTGCTCCCCTTCACGCAAGTATGGAACAATCAATTCAATATTCTTAAAAAATCATATCATGAAAAGAGGTTACATTTTAACATCTGCAATTTTTGTTTTTGTTTTTATGATTTCAGGGGTATTCGCCCAGAAATCTTCTGAAACAATAGATACCAGGATCGACAACATGGGATACTGGACTGAAAAGGCTGAACAGGGACTGGTTCCTGTAGCTGCTCCCATCCCCATGAAACAAGCCAAATTTAAAACATCAAAAATCGATGCAGTAAGTGTAATTACTGACGACTCACCCGATGTGCCTGTAACATCACTTACCAACGTAACAGAAAGTGAAAACTCGGTTTTTATCGATCCTAATAATGCAGATTATATTCTAAATTCAAACAACTCTACTTCCTGGTCGGGAGGAACAGTTGGTTCACTTTACGGAGCCAACTACTTTCAATCCTCCAATGGCGGGACATCCTGGGGCGGAAGTTACCAGGGAGCCGGTGGAGCCAACTCAGGCGACCCTACTACAGCGATCAGCCACAGTGGGAGGCAATATGTGAATTACATCAGCGACCCGGGCGGACAGGGTATTGCCTATTCCGATAACGGCAGTACGTGGACTACCGCAACGGTAGCTCCAAATCCTGGCGACCTTGCCGATAAAAATCACATGTGGATCGATAACAGTTTGTCGAGCCCTTACGAAGGAAATCTCTATGTTGCATGGACCCCTTTCGGTGGAACAAATGACGCAGAAATTGTCATTTCCAGATCAATCAATGATGGCGTAAGCTGGTCATCGGCTGTCAACATCAGTTCTGCTGTAAGCGCAGGAAGCCACAATCAGGGTGTAAACCTCCAAACGGGCCCCAATGGTGAAGTGTATGCTGTGTGGACCATCTACGATTCATGGCCCAGCGATGAAACCGCACTCGGATTTGCCAAATCTTTGAACGGTGGAAGCTCATACACTTCGGCAACCCGTATCATCAGCAACATCCGGGGGATCCGTACAACGGAAACTTCCAAAAATCACAGGGTTAACTCTTTTCCTTCGATGGCTGTGGATATCAGCAACGGACCCAACAGCGGAAATATTTACGTGGTTTGGGCCAATGTGGGCGTTCCGGGAACCAACACCGGTACCAATATCAGTGTGTATATGATCCGTTCGGAAGACGGCGGCTCAAGCTGGTCAACTCCCATCCGGGTCAATCAAAATACTTACACAGAAGGCAAAGAAGCGTACTTTCCGTGGATCACCTGCGATCC
>JAGQVF010000278.1 GCA_020438135.1 Bacteroidales bacterium
ATCATTGCATGTTTTATGAAATAGTACTACTTTTGCTAAAAAGTTAAAAATTAAGCAAAACATGAACCCTTTCACCACCTATTATCATCCGGATTTTTTTTGCGACAGAGAAAATGAGATGACTCAACTTAAGGGAAATCTCGAAAATGGCTTAAATACACTGATCCACAGTCCCCGAAGGTTGGGTAAAAGCGCCCTGATCAAACACCTGTTCCATCACCTTGAACAGGAAAAGGAATACGAAACACTCTTTATCGATCTGTTTGCCACAGCTAAAACCGAAGATCTTTTACGTTCACTGGCAGAGACAATCCTCAAAAAATATCATAGTAAAAATATTATACAGGGAATTAAAACCCTTCTAAAAGGCATCACTCCAACCATTACATTTGCGCATGATGGCACACCTTCAATTAGCCTCGGATTAAAGGAAGGGCAGCAGGAAACAACAATGAGCCATTTATTCGATTTTCTTGAAAAACGAAAAAATAAAGTGGTAGTAGCCTTCTATGAATTTCAGGAAGTCGCTACATATCCGGAGAAAGCTGAAGCAATGCTTAGGACTTATTCCCAGAAATTGTCGAATGTGAGATTTATCTACTCCGGAAGTACCAATCACCTGTTGCAAAATATGTTCTACAGCGCTAGCAGACCTTTCTATCAAAGCAGCGAAGTACTGATTCTCGAAAAAATAAGCAGAGGAGCGTATTATAATTTCATTGATTCGAATTTCACCAGAAGCAATAAAGAAATTGAACCCGCTGCCATTGAACAAATACTAGATTTTACCGACTGTTATACTTACTATACCCAAGTGATCTGCAATCAGGCATATTATAAAACAGATCAAAAACTTACAGCCAAATCTACTGAGGCATTGGTAAAAAATTATTTGGATAACAGGAAGATTGATTATATAAATTTATATAACTTGTTATCGGAAAACCAAAAGAAAGTCGCCATAGCCATAGCAAAGCAAGGAATTGTAACAAAACCAACTTCTATAGAATTTTTAATGAAATTCAACCTGCCGTCTGCTTCTTCAACATTACAGGCAGTGAACACGCTCCATGAAAAAGAAATTCTCTATAAATTACCTGAAGGTTTAATTATCTATGATATCTTTTTCAGGCGTTTTCTTGAATTTTATTTCTGACAACTATCTCTGAATTCACTGTTTCCGTTTACATTGCATATCTATGGAAGAATCTGTTTTGAAACGTACATTGTATTGATCGGTTACTGGATTTCCGACCTTGCGACTGAATGTCTGCTAAATGAATCCGGTGATGATCATTTAAAAATAGGTAGATAAAAAAAGACTGCTTCTAATAGAGCAGTCTTTTTTTATAAATATGTGAGTCAAAATTACAGTGTAAGCAAGATGCCAACATTGTATGTTCTGGGCAGTCCGAGGTAAACTTCTGCCGTCCAGGGTTCGTGAGAATATTCACCATCACCGTAATAGCCATTGTAAGCGCTGTTGTCGGTGGCATCCTGAATATAAAGTTCATCAAATACATTAAATACATGAACGAACACCTGCAGACCATAGTCATTGGTACGCAATGGCAGGTCATAACTTGCGTGGAAATCAAAAACTGTATAACCTGGGGTTTTCCACACCTGTTCAGTATCGGTTTCATCTGTGCGGGTAAACGGATCCCAAAATGCATAGTGATCACCGTAAAATCTACCAAGCATTTGCGCTTGAAGCCCTTTCAAGGGGTAAAGTGTAAGTCCGAGCACAAATTGTGTTTGGGGAGCATCACCTACTTTCAGGTCGTTAACATAATAATTATAGCTTTCTTCTGAATCAGGATTAGAATAATCCTTATATGTACCGGTTACATTGTCGGTATATTGCCAGTTGTTGAGCGAACCCGCAAAGTTAATTCCCAGAGCTTCGGTTGGCCGGTACTGTCCTTCGAGTTCTAGACCAATATGTCGCTGATCCATTCCCTGTAAAAAGATAAAACCTTCTGAACCATCTTCAAGCTGCACTCCAATACTATTTGTTCTGTCGGTCCAGGTGGTGTAATAACCGTTCAGAGTAACTTGAAAAGCATTGTCCAATGCAGTGTATGTTCCACCTAATTCAAATGATGTAAATTTTTCGTTTTCAGGATCGGTTGCAACAGAACCATCACGATCATTGATCACTGCGTCGAAAATCGGAACTTTGCTTACATAACCTGCATTTGCAAAAGCACTCAACGTTTCGGTGAGTCTGTAACTTAAACCACCTTTCACCTGGAAACCTCCAATCCAATCCGTTTCGGCGGTTAACTCATCTCCTGTCTCATCTTTCACAAAATGGTTGGTGTAGGTGTATTTAATCATCGAATAACCGAACATTCCATAAAATGTTACATTTCCATAGTTGTATTCGGCCTGACCATAACCACCAATCCAGTTGACTGTGTTAGTAAAGTCGTAATCGATTTTATCTCCCAATTGACGCTGATAATCATCTGTTGTCCAGAAATCACTGGCCGGGAACAAATATGAAGTGCTTCCTTTTTTAATTTCATCAATAAGTCTGTTTCCATCATTGTCGTAGGCACTGAAATAATCGCCTCCCAACAGATCACGAACTTCGCGGAAGTGTTGGATTTCAGCCGTGCGACCATCAATTCCGAATGAGGCTTTTACACGCTCACTGATATTCCATCTTAGTTTCGAAATTAATCCAACAGTCCGTTGATTGTTGATACTGTTACGCAGGATGCCAACAGATTGATTTGAGTTGATGGGTTGGGTATGATCAATTTCAACGGAATCGTTGATGACTTCTGTATATTCCCAAACATTGCTTGCGTTATCTTCGATGGTTCCATCAAAATCAACCATCCTTGAAGGACCACTATAATCCCATGCCATCGGGCCATACGTTCCGCTTCCCCCACCTTTGCCACCTGAATAATATGCGGTGCTGAATAAAGATACCTTTTCACTGAACTGAGAATACCAGTTCAGATTGACCAGCGGTTTGTGATAATAGTTTTCCCTTTCGTTGATGAAGTGGGGGTTGTAGCGATCATATGTGTTGTCGTTCCAGTATTGTTTTCCAGTGTAGTTATGACTTACTTCACCCCAGTTTTCGTTGTAAAATCTTCCGGAATTAGCTTCGGGAAATTTTTCAAGTGCTTCTGAAGGCCATCCGTCAAATGATCTTGCATATTCGTGACTATATGCTGCGATATTCTGTTTATAAAGGTTCTGACCATGCCTTTGTGGAGCTCCCATTGCATAAACCTCGATACGATTGTTTTTGTTTACGTTGTAACTTGCTCCAAAATAATATGCCCAGGCATCGGTCCAGGTTTTGTCGATAACACCTTCACCGGTTTTTCTCACTCCACCGGCACTGAAAGCATATTTCCCATTGATCAAACCGGTATGACCCATGATGGTTGATTTCAGGAAATTACCACTTCCAAATTCCTGTTTATACATGAGTCCTTTAGATTGTTCAGCCGGATTAGTGATCACATTCATTGTTCCACCCACTGAAGGGGTTGCCAGGTTAATTGCACTTAATCCTCGCTGCATTTGAATGGATGAAGTAGCATCACCGATACCATCCCAGTTCGACCAGTAAACCCATCCGTTTTCCATATCATTAACAGGAACACCATTGATCATGATGGCAACGTTTGACTGGTCAAAACCACGCACATTGATACGGGCATCTCCGGCACCTCCGCCCTGCATGGTCGAATACACATTAGGGGTAATATTCATAGCCATTGGAATGTCTTGTGAACCCAATACTTCTTCAATTTGCTGCTTATCAAGATTTGAAAATGCAACCGGAGTTTCCCTCTCGCGGGCACGATCGGCAATAATGGCCACACCTGACAAACCAAAGGCACTGGCTACTAAACTAATATTGCCAACATCTGTATAATTCCCACTTTGAACCGTGATCTCTTTTTCGAGTGATTCATAACCAGTATAAGTAATCACAAGGGTATAGCTCCCAGGTTCTGCATCAAGTTTGAACTTGCCATTGAGGTCGGTTGGTACGCCGATGGATGTACCCTCGATTATTACGTTGGCTCCAATCAGGGTTTCCTTAGTTTGCGAATCTCTGATCACACCTTTCACACCACTTTGTGCATAAAGCATATGGCTAAAAGCTACCAAAGACACCAGGATCATAACATTGCGTAGAAT
>JAGQVF010000279.1 GCA_020438135.1 Bacteroidales bacterium
TGATGACCGGTGCCAACCAGGACGGGGCCCGCGGTCTGCACATCATCGCCCATTCAGGAGGTTATACCATCGTTCAGGATCCCGAAACAGCCGAAGTTGACTCGATGCCACGCGCCGCCATCGAAAGAACAAAAGTGGATAAAGTGCTGCCCCTGGAGAAGATAGGTGGGGTGTTGGTTGGGTTGGTTGGGGACTAATATTGCTGTTGGGGTTTCGTAATTATATTGTTTGTTTTTATCAAAGTTGAAGAAAATCCAGTAAGTACATTCTATGGAGAATCTAATTTAGTTTCCATTCATTTTCACAGTCAAAGCAATAATAAAATCTTTTAAACCAGGGTAAAGGCAATCCAAAAAGTATGATTGAAAGAACAGTTTTATAGCCTACACGTTTCATAATGACAACATTATCAGATGTGCATTTAGGACAAATTATAACTAAGTTTTTGTTCGAATTGATATCTTGTTTACCTATATGCATATATCATTCGTCTTTCTGATTCCAGAATCAAGGATAAATCTTCAAACTTTATTTCATAAACGCCATAATATAAGTTTTCTAACGGTTCCTTATATATTAAAACATTATCCTTATTCTCAGTTACCAAAGATAAATTATCATTTAAAGGTATAATTGATAATTTTTTATTTTCAACTTTCCATTTCGCAATTATTTTTTCTGTTTCAAATCCAGGTAATTGCATAAGTCCGTTTTTGAAAAAAATAATCTTTTCCCAACATTTGTCAACAAATATTATTTGAGATTCGTCAGAAGGTAATGTTGAAGGAATTACTTCAAAATCCTGATAATACATGCGATCAAAACACCATTCATGAAAGGTAAGTTTATCTGCTCTCGTTGGAATAGTCGGAATTGAAAACAAGATTACGGTCAAGCCAACCAGAGCAATAATTATGGTTAATAAAAAGAAATATCTCGATTTGAAAATGTTACTTAATCTTTCTTGTAGATGTTCGTCTTTTCTGTTTTCGTCAGTAATGATGATTCTTGAGTCTTTTAAAATCGTATATGCTTGATTAAAATCAGATTCTTTAACAAGTAATTTTACACCACCAATTGCATTAGAATAAAAGTTATGGACTTGAGTTGTTAGTTCATCTCTTAATATAGTTTCAATTCCTTCTGACTCTAATTTTGCTTTTGCTAAATGCGCTTCATGGGGAAACGTAAAAGAAATTAATTGAATCCAATTCTCCATTTATATGCATTTTAAAAATTTTTATGTTGCACTATTTGATTAACATTCAACTGCTAATCTAAAAAAACTTTTCGATTTATACACTGATTGATCAAATTTCCTGTATCGAATTATTTAATAAGATGTTACTAGTAAGATAAACTTAAGATGAAGATAGACGCAAAAATCAGAAACACAAAAAAACCCGGCAAAAAACCGGGTTTAAGAAAATCGTATATTTTATTTTTATTTCCCTGAGATCGTGATTTTTTGAACGATCGTTCGGGAGTTGTTTTTCAGGCTGACAAAATAAAGCCCATTCTCCAGTTCGGGCAGGTCGATCTGTTTGGCCTGTGATCCCGAAAATTCGATCTCCTGTTCAACAACCTTTACACCGGTTAAGCTGAAAACAGAAACCTGGTAGGTATCTGCGCTTCCGACCTTCAACATAAAATGGTCGCGGGCAGGATTGGGGTAAATCAATACGCCGGCATCAGCATGTTCACCAATACCAACACATTCATCCACGTAAAGGGTTTTTTCATCACTGTTGAAGCAACCTTCAGCCGTTGTATAAGTGTAAACAATGGTATGTGTTCCGGTTCCCGCTTCCGAAGGATCGAACCATCCATTGGTCACACCCGGACCTTCATAGGTTCCTCCAAGGGGTGAACCCCCTGTAAGCTCAAAGGCCGGCCAGTCGACGCATACATCATCGAACGCCTGCAACATTACCGGTGGAACAAGAAATACTTCGATATAATCCTCAATCAGCATGTTAACAGAATTGGTTCCATCGGAAACCTCGAGTTCCACATCGTAGGTGCCGGTTTCACTATAGGTAACCAGCGGGTTTTGTTCGGTAGAAGTTGCGGGGTCGCCACCTTCGAAAGTCCAGTTCCAGCTTGTGATATCACCGGTAGAAAGATCGGTGAAAGCCACCTCGTTAAACTGGCAGATTTCGGTAACATCCGAACCGAAATCGGCTGTCATCGTACCTCCGCATTCAGCCTGCATGATGCCATGGCTCTCAAACAAAGTGATAAATGTTTGTGCACTCGATACCGGCCAAATATCCTGTTCAACAATAGAATGGTCGGGAGCAATCAGAATGTACGTGGGATAGGCTGAAATTCCATACGTGCCGTTGATGGCTGTACCGCCACCTTCAACGCCGCTGATACAGGGGAATTCAATGCCGTAGGTTTGATCAAATGCGATGCATTCCGCATCGGTGTCACCGGTATTCACACTCATCACGAAAAGATCGGAGGTGTTGCAACCAAAGTACTCGTAAGCCTCGCTTATCATAGGAGCGGTGCTTTGGCAAGCACTTCAAGTGGTAAAGAAGAAGTCAATACAAACGTACTGACCATTGTCGAGAATCTCAAACAGGTTAAGTTCCTCACCTTCGGTGGTGGTGGCTGTGAAATCTACGGCCGTTGTTAACGGTGTTTGAGAAAAAGAAAAGGCTGCAGCCAATAAGAAAACTGCAAGCAATGTAAACTTTTTCATGTGAATTTACTTTAGTTTGTAATGAATTGAATTCTAAAAGTACAATAATATCTTATACTTTGACATTTAACAATAAGTTGTAGTTGTATACCGATAAGGTTAATTTTGCAATCTGAAATTTTTTAGAAATGGGAGAAGTAAGCATCAGGAAACCTGCCTGGCTGAAAACACAGGTGCCGGTAGGAAAACAATATATAGGGGTTCGGGAGATCGTAAAGAAAAACAAGCTGCATACCATCTGCACGAGTGGTCATTGTCCGAACATGGCCGAATGCTGGGGAGCAGGAACAGCCACACTGATGATCCTGGGCGATATCTGCACCCGGGCCTGTAAATTCTGCAATGTGAAAACCGGGCGACCTTTGCCCGCTGATTGGAATGAACCCGATCGGGTTGCCGAATCGGTAAAGAAGATGGGTGTGAAACATTGTGTGATCACGTCAGTAGATCGCGACGACCTGGAGGATGGAGGTGCCGAAATTTGGGCACTGACGATCAAAAAGATGAAAGAAGTGAATCCCGGAACCACCATCGAAACATTGATCCCTGATTTCGACGGGAATACAGATTTGATCGATAGGGTGATAAGTGCCGGTCCGGAAGTGGTTTCGCATAACCTCGAAACGGTCCGCAGGATCACACCGATCATCCGAAGCAAAGCACGATACGAACGCAGTTTGAAGGTACTGGAGCACATTGCAAAATCAGGTGTACGTTCCAAGACCGGTGTGATGGTGG
>JAGQVF010000280.1:0-1292 GCA_020438135.1 Bacteroidales bacterium
TGGGGTTGCAGTTGTATGTCAAGTGCTACGCGGCTGCCGGTGTTGAGGTGGACGGTGTCGTGGGTGTAGGTTTGGTAGCCCTGGTGGTGGACTTCGACGGTGTAGTTGCCGGCTTCGGGGATTTTCATTGAGAATGTGCCGTCGTCGAGTGTGTATTGGTTTTGGCCTGTTTCGCGGATGAGTATTTCGGCGCGGACGATGGGCAACTGGTTTTGTGCGTCGGTTACTTTGCCGCGGATGCGTGTGTCGTCGCTGAAGCGGTGACCACGGTCGATGATGATGCGGGCATCGAAGTATCCGCTTACGAATTCGGGGTGATCGTCTTCGAAGATTGGAACTAGTATGTCGAGATCGGCGAGGGCTTTGTCGGCTTCGTCGTATTCTGCATCCATTTGAGCGGTTGCGTTCTTTTTGATGACATCGGCATCACGCTTTTGTGGCATGGCTTCTTCGTACTGCAGGGCGAGATCGGAGACTTTTGTGAGGTCGTCGGTCTTGATCATGTAATCGAGCAGTTCGGTTTCGAGGGCCTGAGCTTTGCTGAGGATGAAAAGTGAATCCTGGTGGATTTGATTGTCGCGGCTGAGTTCCATGGCTGATTTTGTGAAACTGACTTCGTTGAATAATACATCGTTTTTGGAGATGCGTGCATAGGCTTTCATGGCTTTGACGAGTTTTATGGCTGCCCTGATCAGATCGGCCTGAATCTGCAGTTTGTTAACTGTGAGACCTTTTTTGTCGGCTGCCTGAATCTGTGCCAGATTTTGTATGGCTGTGATTATTGATTTGACTTTGTTGGCGAGGTCGCTAAATGCCGGCAGGTTTTCCCAAAGGGTTATGTTTGCCCATAAAAATACGATTACTGCCTGATACATGGTCAGTTTGTTTTCCTGTATGTCTGTCATGATTTTAGGTGTTTTTGTTTGACTTTAATTAATTGCTGCCAAATGTAGGGAATAATCTAATGGGTCTTACATAGAATGGTGATTTAGAAGGATTCTAAATTGTTGAATGGTTGGAAGGATGGAATGGTGGAATGGTTTAACCGCTAATTAACGCTAATTATGCTGATTTTCGCTAATGGGTATTATTGATGGAATGATGGAGGGATGGAATGTTGGAATGGTGGAAGGAATGATAAGCTTTTAAAAACAAAACTCAAATGATAAAACTCAAATAAGTTTCAATACCTAAAAAGGGCAAAACCCAAACATTGTAATCATATATTGAGAATCGCTTAAGTTAGCTGGAATGATGCCTGCACGAATGATGGTTGGATTGTTGAATGGTTA
>JAGQVF010000280.1:1398-1555 GCA_020438135.1 Bacteroidales bacterium
GGTTTGGGGTTTGTGGTATTTTATGATGCCGATGCTGATGCCGAGGTGGAGGGTGGGCATGAAGAAGTGGTAGTTGCTGGTTTGGTTGTGGTGGGTATGGGTGAACTCTTCTTCCCAGTCGTATTTTATATATGAATCGATGGTTTTTTTTTCGTAA
>JAGQVF010000280.1:1718-13103 GCA_020438135.1 Bacteroidales bacterium
AATATGATCGAAATACGCGTATTTTAAAAATAGCTGTGGAGAGAGAAAAGAACGGCCTGCAAGGGGAGGTTTTTGGCCGATGTATCGTTTGTAGCTGATGCGTGTGAGGATGCTTTTGCAGGGCTGCAGGTCGGAGACGTTCCAGTCGTATTGCCACAGGGTGGGATCGACAGGTATGTAGTAGACCTTGTCGCGCAGAGCAGTGCCGAGCAATATTTCGATACCGTGTTTTTGGTTGAAGTTTTTTTCGACGGCAACATTTATTTCGTGGTTATAAAACAGGTTGAGGGGATAGGTTTTGAATATGGTAAATAATGGTTGTTGCTGGGCCTGAGATGTCAGCATTAACAGAAGCAACGGAAGGGTTACTGATATTTTGTACCAGTTCGTTAGATTGATCGAGCTTTCCATTACGTGCTAATTTTATTTATAAAATATCCATGCCAGGCTGTTTTAATTGCTACCCAGCCTTCTTAAACACCAGTTTCTGCTGCACGATGTCGTTGGCGGCTTCGAGGAATTCGAGCATTTTGGGCCAGTTTTCGAGGGGTTCGTAGTTGTGATTGTAGTATTTGTGAACGCGGATGTGTACCTGCCGGCCGATTATTTCAGCTTTGCTGGTGAGCCCACCGGTTTCGTTTTCGATTGACAGGTTAAAATTATCGACCTTGTCGACGGTGTAGCCTTCGGGGATGTCGATCGAGACCAGCCATTTGTATTCGCGTGGGCAGGGCATGAAAATATCGCGGTCGCGTTCTTTTTCGTTATCGCTGAGGTCGAGGTTGTTTCCCATGATCTTACCTGCTTCGAGGATGAGGTAATTTCCGGCATTTTTAACCAGTTCGCCGGTAGCCGCATCGCATGCGAAGATGAGCTGGGGTTTTTCGCCGAAGCGACCGGTTTGTATAATTTCGAGATTGGAGGCCTGGACGTCGTTTACCTTGTGGAAATCGGCGAGCCAGCCTTTGAGCCATTCATCCCTGACTTTTGCGGATTCTTCGGCGTCGCGTGAGATTTCGTTAAGGGTACGCTCCATGTCATCTACCTCGGATGATTTGAATTTTCGAATGCCGGGCATATGCGCCAGTTCGTCGGCGAAATAGTCGGTGCCGTTGAGTACCTCGTATTTGAATTGTTCTTTGGTGGCGCCGAGCGACCCCACTTTGTGCCGGATGTTGAGCCTGGCGGGATCGATGGTTTCAAATGAAACGGAAATGGTATCCCACTCGAAATTGACGGCCGGTTCCGACACGGGTATGTAATCGGTGATGATGGTTTTGTAGTCGAATTTACCGTTAACAACTTCGATACCGTAATATTTTACCCCTTCCATGAGGTAGTCGCCTTCTTCGGGCAGGCTGTGACCTCCGGGCTGATAGATGTAAAGGTTTTTACCTCCTGATTTTACTTTTATTCCCGGGGTGATTTCGTTGAGGATAACGGTGCTGTCGATTTCGCCAACCGAGCGTTTAACCCCGATAAAAACCGTATGGTCGATCTTGTAGTAGCGTAAAATGTAAGAAAATGCCGAAATAAAATCGATGCGATCGAACAGCCTGCTGTTGAGGTAGCTGTATCCGTAAAGGGTTGTGAAATTAAAATAGAGATGATTGCGGAAGAAATAATAGAGATCCGGCACAAAGGTTTCGGGGTCGTCGCTGATCCTTTGTTTTTTGATATATTTTTTGCCAGCCGCTTCGAGCCTTCCTTTCAGGTCGTTGGTGCTAAGGCAAATTCTGAGTAACCTTCGGTGCTCTTCCATGGTTGGTTCGGATTTGGGGATGCCCTGTTCGCCGAGGTAGTAGCGTTCGCTCGCTGAATAGGAAGGTGCCGTAGCAATCACAGCCTGGAAACGAACGGTTGGCTCCTGACGGAGTGCAAAAGTCCAGAGTTCGTTTCTGCGTTTGTCGAGATCGCTGTAGCTGATCTCAAAATAGTCGTTGCCGTCGATGGTTCTTCTTTGCGGACCGGGAGCTCCGTTTGAAACGGTGAGGTTGATGTAGCAGCGCCGTTCGGGAAGGAAGCCGATTTTGCCATGCAGCACAGGGTATTCGCCGGTGAGGACCATCACCACCGGGTCGAATTCGATGCGGCCGGTTTTGCCTGTATATTTGGTTGAAGCGGTATTGATGGTTACGTAATAATAATCGATAATATCACCCACTTCGAGACCGGGAATGGCGAGTTTGTTATAGCCGTCGCCTACTGTTTTCTTTTCTTTGCTGTTTTTGAATTTTAACTGTTGAACGGCATCTTCCACATTGATCTTTTTTTCGGTGCCGTCGGGTTTTATTACTTTGATGCCAAGGTAGATGCCATCGCGTGAAAATGACTGCCGTCCGAGATCATCGAAAGAAAATTCGGTAAATTCCTTAACGGCTGATTCGTCGAGCAGCATGATCCGCTGCCTGAAATAATAATCGTTGTTTACATTGGCTGACAAGATTTGCTTTTTATATTCAAAATCGATGCTTTTTCCCAAAATCACTGCGGGTTCGTTTTTCCATTTGTCGGGTATCGTGGTTTCTTTAAAACCCGGATCATCGAGGTTCCACATCCGTTTTTCAATATCTTCATCCACGCTTTGTGCCGATAATCCGAAGAAAGAACAAAGCAGTATAGTCAGTGAGAGAAGTGTGATTGTTCGGTTCATTTACTTATATTTTTTTAAGGATAAGCATTTCATTATAAAATTTAGCAAGGGCTTTAATGGCAGCATTCCATTCGCGGAAATCTTCGACGGCGATGATGTTATGCATCAACGCTAATTGTTTGCGGTACACAATGGAGTTGCCGGATTGTTCGTAACCTGCGCTGAATTTAAATTTGGGAGTTTCGATCAAAACCGGATCGGGGAGATTGCCTATTTCCATGTTTTCAGGCAAAATAAAGGTAACCTGATGATCGATCAGTTCGCGGTCGGAGAGTTCAAGATCGAATTTGCGGGTTGTGTCGATCTCAGCATTTTTATATTCATTATAAAAATCGAGCGATACCAGCATTTCATCGCCCAGGTCGATCACTGCATTCGATAGTTCGATTTCGTAATTGATCTCATATTCAGAAGCAATGGAGTCGGGTGGGGGAGCTTCGATCTGCAGCAATTTAAAATTGTTGTCGTTTCGTGTTACAAAATAATCGATAATCTCCTTTTTATCTTCCCACATGATTTGGTTAATAAAGTACTGAAACCGTATCCGGGGACTTCCCTGTAACTTCAACTTTCCGTTGATGAGCAGTAATTCACCATCGCGAAGTTCAATCTTATTGTTGATTTGCTGCAGATTGACGTTGTAGGCTGCAGGCGGAATGGTTTCGAGCAAATAGTTTTCTCCATCCTGAACGATCGACAGTTTCCCCTGAATGGTTTCAGGAACATCATTGATGGAACCATATTTTACGGTTGGATCGAGAAACATAAAACCTTTACCTGTTTTAACTGCACAGATCATGTGATTGTCGGCTCCCATTGTAGGAAGATACCTCGGATAGCAGGTGGTTCCCGAATAAGTCCAGCAGAGTCTGGCATCATACCCCAAATGCCGGAGCATGGTTTTAGCCAGGTTGGCCATTCCTTTACAATCGCCATATGTGTTTGCATAAACCGTATTTGGATTATCCGGAACGTAGGCGGCATAACCATCTTCGAAAGCTACATACCTGATTTTATTCTGTATCCATTGATAAACTTTTTCGATGCGGGTTGTGTCGTTTGAGATGCCCGAAACAAGTTGATCCGTTAAGGCTGCCAGTTCCGGTTCAAGAGTTTCTTCTTTCACCAGTTTTTTATACCAGTTGTAGAGGTCATCGGTGTTCTCAAAAATATTTACTTTCCGGCCTTCTTTTCTGTAACTCTTCATCAGCACAACCAAATGGGGATATGCGCAGGTGAACCCCGGCATATCACCAACATTATATGAGGGAGGCATGTCCGACACCCGGTAGGTAATCACCTGTTCGCCATTTTTCCCTTTTGATTCCGACCTTTCAATATCCCAGCGTTCAAAATTCATTTCAAGCAATTCTACGTCCATGTTTTCAGGAATTTCAACCCTTACCGTAAGGTTTTTAACACCATAGGGTTTCGTCAAAGAAATGCGCGAAAAATAGGTGATGTTGTTATAGATCTTTGTAGAAAGCACATTGAGGTATTCTCCGGGTTTGTTGAACCGTAGCAAAAATTCACAAACTCTTGCATCGTGATAAAAGATGCCATCGCGTTCGTAATCGCCGCACCGTTGCGAATTCCCTGTGAAAAAGATTCCGGTTCCGGAAACCTTATGTTTTTTAATTTCAGCGTATTTATTATAAAAAAGCAGTTCCAGGGCTGATACGTCTTCTTTCAGGGCAAGGAATCTTGAATCCGTCTCCTCTATAACAGCAATGGGGGTGCCGTCTTTTTCGAGGTCGAACGTGAATATCGATTCAGAGTTTTGTACAATGACATCTTCATCTGGATACAGTTCCGCGATGCTTGGACGGTCGTTTTGTGAAAACAAAGAAATCTGAACAATAAGGCACAGCGTAACAATTGTTGTGGCGAATATCGGTCTGTATTTCATCCTTCTTTATGTTGGGATTAAAAAATGAAAAATTGTTTTATCTGATTGTAAATTAATTATGCAAGTAAAAATAGATATTCAGGTTTGAGTTGTGAAATAATCAGGCTAAAAAATGCGGGATTGGGGCTAATTTAAAATGGAAATAAATAAATAGTGAGATTTCGGAGGTGATTGAAATGTCCAATAGTGTTCGTTTTTTCGGGTGAATTATCTACAGTTCATACCGGTTTGAGTTTGCAATTGTTTTACCTATCTTTTGAAAATCAATAAATTATTAAAAATGGTATAGGCTTTTAGCCGTCATACTAATGATTATTGATTATAAGTTTGAGCAGAAGTAAACGCAGATGTCGAAAAAACAAACTGAGCAGGTACAAAGTGAAAAGCCAAAAATGTTTAGCGGTCGCAATTACCTCGAAAGCAAACTTGGAAAATCCTCACCCTGGCTTACGGCAATTACCGTATTGGGAGTGGTGTATGGTGATATTGGAACCAGCCCGTTGTATGCGTTGCAAAAGGGGTTTAGCGGAGAGGAGTCAGTGCCCGCTGTTCCTGAAAACATACTTGGTTTGTTGTCGCTGATATTTTGGGCTTTGATGCTGATCATTTCGGTGAAGTATATCTTGTATGTGATGCGTGCATCCAATGAAAACGAAGGGGGCATCCTGGCGCTGATGGCTCTGATCGAGCCCGCCCACCCGAAAGATCGAAGTCGCAGAATGTGGCTGATACTGATCGGAGTCTTCGGGGCGGCACTATTATATGGGGATGGAATGATTACACCAGCAATTTCGGTGATGTCGGCTGTTGAAGGATTAAAGATCGCTGAACCACAGATGGAGCATTTCATTGTGCCCATCACCATTGCTATCCTCGTGGTTTTATTTTTATTTCAGAAGCAGGGAACCAGCCGTGTAGGATGGGTATTCGGTCCGGTTATGGGCATTTGGTTTATGGTTTTGCTGCTCACAGGATTGTCGGCTGTTTTCGGTAATCCTTCTGTTCTGAAAGCAGTAAATCCTGTGTATGCCATTGATTTTATTCCATCGGTCGGTTTTAAAGGTTTTTTGTTGTTAGGGGCTGTTTTCCTGGTGGTTACAGGAGGCGAAGCATTGTATGCCGACATCGGTCATTTTGGTAAAAAGCCGATACGTATTGCCTGGTTTATTCTGGTGTTGCCAGCATTGGTGATCAATTATTTCGGACAAGGAGCAATCTTGCTATCCGATCCCGCTATGGCAGGCGAGCAGATTTTTTATCACATGGCTCCTGATTGGGCACTTTATCCCATGGTAATTATGGCAACCATTGCTACCATTATTGCTTCGCAAGCCATTATATCGGCATCGTTCTCCTTAACGCGGCAGGCCGTACTTTTGGGTTTTCTTCCAAGGCTGAAAATTGTTCAAACTTCTTCGAGTCAGCCAGGTCAGATTTATATTTCCGGTGTTAACTGGGTGTTGATGGTTGCCACGATCGGACTTGTAATCGGGTTTCAGAAGTCGGTAAACCTGGCCGGTGCCTATGGCGTTGCAGTGAGCACTACCATGGTGATTACAACCATTTTGATGTTTATTGTTGCCAAAGAAAAATGGAAATGGCCGCTATGGTTAACGGTTACGATTTCTGTGTTTTTCATGGTGTTGGATTTGCTTTTTCTCGGCGCCAACTATTTCAAAATTACCCACGGCGGATGGTTCCCACTATTGATAGCAGGCATGGTATTTATGATAATTTTCGTATGGCGCACCGGACAAAAACGAATGGCCCCGGTGGAAGGGAAGAGAAAAACAAGCCTTAAAAGTTTTATGCTTGATCTTAAGAAAAAGTCGCCAGAAAGAATTCCCGGTACAGCAGTTTATCTTACAAAAGAAATTAAGAATGTTTCTTTATTATTGTTAAGGCAACTCGATTTTATGAAAGTGCTGAACGAAAGGGTGGTCTTGCTTACAGCCGAAATTATGGATGAACCAAAGATCGAAAAGGATAAAAGGCTCAGTGTTAAGGACCTGGGCAAAGGCATCCAACAGGTGATCGTCCATTATGGATTTATGGAGAATCCGAATGTTCCCAATGTGTTGAAGGATGAGAAAGTATTGGGTGAAGATGCCAATTTACAAAATATAATATATTATATCGAATATCCCAGGATTGTGTTTGGTGGAAGATGGGGCTGGAAAAAATTCATTGCGAAGATTTTTTCATTTATGGCGCGCAATGCAGCCAATCCGATCGAATTTTTTAAAATCCCATTCGACCAGGTTTTCGAAGTAGGGGTGAGGGTTCATTTGAGATGAGGAAATACCATGTACCTTACTGGCATCACATGCCAAGTAAAGGGACATTTTTGACTTTGTGATAGTTTAAAGCGGCTTTAATGCAGGCTTTCAATGCTGCTTCAGGGATTTCATCATCAAGTTTGAAAATGATCGCACGGTCGCCTTCGTAGCGGAAAGTTTTGTTGTAAACCATCCGAAATGTCGATACCAGTTTGCTTGTACATTTAAAATAGATGGCATATTGATCCGGCTTTTTATCTTTCCAATCGATCCTTACTGTACTACCGGTTTTGGTTAGGTAGGAAGGTTCGCCCCATTTTAAAGTTTCTTCAACTTCGGCTACGTGCTTAAGCTCTCCGGCTGCTTCCAAAATCAATCTTCTGAGGTTTTCTATTTTGGGTTTGATGTGAGGAGGATATTTGTCGAATACTTCTTTTATTCCTTGCCTTGTATCTATTATTAGTTTTTTCATAAGTGTATTATTTAAACCGCAATTGTTTTAAAAGGTTTATTGAATTATGCAACTGCAATCAGAAACAAACGAAGTTTATAAATTGGATAACTTCTCGTGAAATTTCCGTGATAATTAGCCTCTTTCTTTGTATCGACATTTTTATTGAGAAACTAAAACAAGTATACTATGAAAAAAATCATTCTTGCTTTTGCAGTATTAGCAACCGTTTTAAGTAGTTGTAAAAAAGATGAAGATAACAATTCACAACCTATGTCCACCCAAAGTGAATATTTTCTGGTGGCTAACAGGGGTAGTTCTACCGTAACAGTTTTTGATGCATCAACATTAAATAAGGAAATGGATATTACCCTTCCGGGTACAGGTGCGGATCCAACATATCTTGCTTATAGCAAAGAAAGGGCAATGTTTTATGTGGGGGATTTCGCCAACCAAAAGTTATATGCTTATGGTGCTTCCGATTTTATGTTGAAACATTCAATCGATATTCAGGAAGGGGCATTTCATATGTGGTTGAGTGATGCCTCGGATCAACTCTGGGTGAACAATATTGTTTCTAAAACGACTTCAGTTGTTTCATTGAGTTCAAATTCTGTGATTGAAACCATTGGCCTCCCTACACAGGATATCAACCTGACAACTGATGCCGTTCAACACGATGTTGTATTATCAGCCAATGGTGACTATGCATTCATCACAATATTGGATGGAACTGATGTGAGTTATGTGGTTCAATATGCTACTGCAGATTTTTCATATATGAGACATGCGACTATTGGGGGAGATGCACACCTGCTGATTGTTGATGATAAGCTTTTTGCAACATCCCAGGAAGGTAATGCTATCACTGTGTTTAAACAGTCCGATCTTAGTGAGGTTAGCACAATCAGTATCAATGCGCCTCATGGTGTTGCCTATGCCGGATCATACTTTTATACAGCGCAAACACCTGCCAAAGGGTTAGGAGTGATCAGCTTGTCGGATTATTCAGTGGTTTCAACACAAGAAGCACTGTATGATGCACCCCATAATCTGGCTGTTAATGAAGCAGGCAGCAGGTTGTTTTTGAGTCATTCGGGCGGAACAGCAACCAAAGTCGTTTTATATGAAATTTCAGGTGCATCGTTAACGAAAAAGGCCGAAATGGATTCAGGCACAAATCCATTTGGTGTTCTTTATTTTAAATATTAGTTTTTTGATTAGTGGCAGGTTGTTCCTGATTGATTTTCAGAAGCAACCTGCTTTTTTATTCGGCGCCCTGATGTTTAGCTATAACAATGATTGCAGCAAGGCAAAGTTTACCAATTCTGTTGTGTTTTTAACGCCCGTTTTAGTTCTGAGTCTTTTCCTGTAGGTGGCAGCGGTGTGAAAGGTGATCCCCAGTTTGGCTGCAATTTCCTTGGTCGTTAATCCTTCAGAGAGTAATTTTAGTACTTCTTTTTCTTTCCTCGATATCTTAAGTTTCACTCCTTCAATAAATGGTTTACCTGGTTCGATCAATTGGTAATCGTTGCGTTTATGATCGATCAGTACGGTTTTTGGGATTCGGGGCATTTGCAGGTGACTTATATCGGTGATAAGGATCGCAAATATATAGGGATTGCCCTGCAAGTCAAATTTTACAGGAACGATCTGCTGCATGATATTCATTTCATGGCCATTTCGATGTACCCCCCGGTGGTAAAATAAGCAGGATAAAAATTTCCTTTCATCCGGATCTGTATCGTATAGTTTGACTACAGCCTGCGAATTGGTTTCCATTGCTACAGGGTAATCCTCTGGATGAGTGAAATTTACCAAAAACTGGGGACCCAGCGAAATGGCATCATCTATTGTATAACCGGTTATTTTTTCAACGCCTTCGCTGATATAAAGTGTTTCCCATGTTTTAACATTGCCCAGTAAAATAAAATACGGGCCAACATTAAATATGCCTGAAAAAAGAGGATTTTCCAAAAGTATCTGCTGGAGGTCTATCTCTTCAGTACCCGATAAAATGTACCTCTTTGGCCCGATAGCTTTTGCAAAATCGATGTAGTTGTATTGCAGTTGCCTTTTCATGGATCAAAATTAGTGAAATTAGAAATTTGTCCCTTTTTTGAGGGATTTTTCTGAATCACCTACTTACGTTCCTTTGCACCCAATTTATAACATAATCTGAAAATTGAGATAGTATGAAAAAGAAAATAGTTTCTACCCTGTTTCTAAGTTTAATACCAGGATTCCTGTTATTCGCACAACCTCAGTTGATAAGGGATATTCAACCCGGAAATTTGTCAGGGGTCATTGGCCAGATTGTCGCTGCCGACGGCAAGTTGTATTTTGTTGGGAATGATGGTATTAACGGTCCCGAATTATGGATGAGCGATGGAACCGAAAGTGTAACCGTCTTGGTTAAAGATATTCGTTCCGGCATGTTCGGCTCTTTTCCTGAACAACTTAGGGTGATGGACAATAAAGTGCTTTTTAGAGCCAATGATGGCAATACCGGTAATGAAATCTGGGTAAGTGATGGAACGTTAGCGGGCACTACATTATTGAGGGATATTGTTCCGGGTAACGGGAGTGCTAACCCTTCGGAACTAACTGTTATCAACGGTTTGCTATATTTTAATGCCGATTCACCTTCGGGGCAGGAGCCCTGGATTTCGGATGGAACCGAGGCAGGCACCATGGAACTTAAAGATATTAATGAAAACGGGGACTCATATCCGTTTCATTTTACCTTCGCTTCAGGCATGGTGTTTTTTTCGGCTGATGATGGAGTAAATGGTTTGGAATTGTGGAAAACTGATGGAACGGGCGATGGCACTGTAGTGGTGAAGAATATCTTTCCTGGTACAGGATCGGCCTGGCCTGAAAAGTTAGCCGAACACAACGGTATTCTCTATTTTTCAGCTGACGATGGCAGTCATGGTGCAGAACTTTGGAGAAGTGATGGTACTGAATCCGGCACTTATATGTTGAAGGATATAAACCCTGGAAATCCTGGTTCGGATATAGATGAGATCACTTCGGTGGGTGATCTGATCTTTTTCAGAGCTAACGACGGACTGCATGGTCCGGAAGTATGGAAGAGCGACGGAACCGAGGCAGGCACAGTTTTAATAACTGATCTTTATCCCGGCAACAGTAATTTTTATTTGCCAGTATCCTTAACACCCTTTGGTAATTCGTTGATTTATGTGGGTTTTTCTGACGCGCTCATTGGTGAGGAGTTGTATATCACAGATGGGAGTCAATCGGGTACTGCATTAATTGCTGATATTTTTCCCGGTGGGTTGTCGTCTGATCCAGCATTTCTTTTTAATCTCGGCGAAGCAATCTACTTTCAGGCAGATGACGGGGTGCATGGTCATGAATTGTGGAAAACAGACGGTACACCTTCAGGAACCATGATGGTGGCGGATATCAATCCGGGTGCAGCTCCATCAGGACCCGCTAATTTCGAATTATATGCAAACACTCTTTATTTTTCCGCCAGCGAAAATTCAGTAGGTAATGAATTGTGGAAAATTACCGATGTAACCAATGAAATAGATGAGGCCGCTCCGATTACAGATATCAGGTATTTCCCAAATCCTGTCACCAGTCAATTGACCATAGCGAACATGAACGCAGAAATTCATCAATTAAGTTTGTTTGATGTTGCAGGAAATCTGGTAAAGGAAAAAGAAATATCCGTTTCATTGTGTCAGCTTGATTTGAGCCGGTTATCCGAAGGAATATATATGGTTGTTATCAACCGGGGCCAGTATGTTGGAAAAGTCGTAAAACGATGATCATCTGATCACTATTCGGAATACATCACGCTGCCCGGAAATATCATCCATAACAGAAAGAAAATATATTCCCGGAGGAATAACGGTGTGTAATGTTTGTCGCTGATTCAAGATTCCGGCCTGGTAAACACATTTTCCGGCTATATCCTGAATCTTCATATGCAAATTGCCTTTTGGCTCGAATGGTAAAACAAGGGTGAAATCTCCACTTGAAGGATTGGGGTAAACATGCAGTTTCTGGTCATCAGATTCCTCATTAATATTTACAATTCCCGAACAAACCACATTCT
>JAGQVF010000020.1 GCA_020438135.1 Bacteroidales bacterium
CCTCTGCTTGTAAGGCAGATGCTCTGAACCAGCTGAGCTAAGCTCCCTTTTGTTTTTCGATGAACGTTTCTTAAAATTGAGGGTGCAAAGATACACCTATCTTTTTTCTGTGCAAGAAAAAAAATAAAATTCGAAAGATTTTAGAAAATGTTCGCCTGGATTTATTGAATACCAATAAATTTAAGTCGCTGGTGATATTTAATTTCTTTCGCCTTACTTTTGCAAGTGAACAAGGAATTAGTTGCGATTGAAAAAAAGTCTTTTAAAATACCTGTTGCTTATGTTTATTGCCGGTGTCTTCACCGGTTGCAATGTGACAAAAAACTTAAAAGAAAACCAATACTTACTTGTTAAGAACAAGATAGAAATTGAAAACCCGGGCAAACTCGTCTCAGAAGGCGATCTTGAAAGTTTAATTCAGCAGGATCCCAATAAAAAATTTCTCGGATTGATACCTTTTAAATTATGGTGGCATTCAATCTTTAAAAAAGGTGGGGAATCGCCTGTGATTCTTGATCCGGGACTTATCGAAGAAACAGAAAAACAAATGCGGAGCTACCTGAGCAATATTGGATTTTATGACTCCCGGATTTCATATGATATTCTCAATAAATCGAAAAAGAAACGGAAGGTTTTATATCGTGTAAAACTTTCGGAGCCATTCAGGATCAGGAACATTGGATTCGATATAAAAGATGATTCTATACGGAATTTGGTTTTCAGGTATAACAAATACTCGATTATAGATTCAGGTTCCGTTTTTAATTCTTTTCTTTTGGATAGTGAAAGGGCCCGGATAGCTGATGCATTGAGTAACAACGGCTATTTCGGGTTTACAAAAGATTTTGTTTATTACGAAGCCGATAGTTCCGTGGCCAATAGAAAAGTTGATCTTACCATCCTGATCAGGAACCGGGACGAACCGGGTGTTAACAAACCTGTGGCTGGTTCGGGCCATAAAATTTATTACCTGAATAAAGTATTTGTCTATCCCAACTATTTACCCTTTCAATCGGATACCTTACCGACCGATACCATTGTGGCTCAAATAAATGATAAAGATGATGACATCAGGGATATTTATCGATTCGTTTATTCTTCACCATTAAAAATCAGGCCTGATGTGATTACGCGATCCATGTTTATTGAGCCAAAAACCAAATACAGTAAGCTGGATGCAGGTCAAACCTACAAGAAACTAAATGAGTTAAGGATATATAAGTATGTGGATATCAACTTCAGAGAAAGCAGGGAGCCCCCAAATACGCATCCCGAGCTGAATTATCTCGATTGTATGGTAAGGTTGACCCGGAACCCCGTTCACTCTTATTCAATCGAAACACAGTTAACCAATTCCGGGGGTGATCCGGGAATTGGTGGAAACTTTCTATACCAGAACAAAAACATTTTTAATGGTGCTGAGGTACTCAATGTGAGACTCAAAGTTGCTATGGAAGCGCAGAACAGATCAGTAAACAATGAAAACAGCACTGAGAACCTGGTGTTTTTTAACACTTTTGAGGCTGGAATTGAAGCATCTTTATATGTTCCCAAATTTCTGGCGCCTGTTAATGAAGATATATTTTCGAAATATTTCAGGCCCAAAACAACGTTTAACCTGGGTTACAGTTTGCAAAACCGCATTGAATACGACCGCACAATCACAAATGTGTCTTTTGGATATGAATGGTCGGAAACAAAGTTTAAACAACATATTTTTTATCCTTTTGATATCAACTTTGTGAAGGTAAATACAACACCTGAGTTTGATGAAGTCCTCGCTGACGAATCACAACGTTTTCAAAACCAGTATACGGATCACCTGATTTTCGGATTACGTTACAGTTATATTTATAGCAATCAGGAAATTAATAAAATAAAAAACGTCCTCTATTTTCGGGGGAATTTCGAAAGTGCAGGTAACCTGCTTAACCTGATCATGAATATTGCCGATAAACCTGCCAATTCCGATGGCTACAGAGAGGTAATCGGTATCAGGTATTCGCAACTTGTAAAAACCAATTTTGATACACGCTACTATTTCAGAATCGATAAAAAAAGAACCATCGCCCTGCGCACCTTTATCGGAATAGCTATTCCTTACGGCAACTCAATTGATATTCCTTTTGAGAAAGGATATTTTGGTGGAGGTGCAAATGGAATGCGGGCATGGCCGCTCAGATACCTCGGGCCGGGTGGATTTCAAAACACGGGTGATAAAAGAATTGAACGTGTGGGTGATATCATGCTTGAAGGAAATTTTGAATACAGGTTTCCTGTTTACCGGGTGTTTACCGGAGCTGTGTTCTACGATATAGGGAATATTTGGCTCCTCAGCGAAAACGAATCATTTCCCGGTGGCGAATTTTATTTTAAAAAGTTTGGAGGCCAACTGGCCATGGATCTTGGGCTTGGCATCCGTCTCGATTTTGATTATTTTATTTTCAGGATCGATTTTGCTCAAAGATTGAAAGATCCCGGCAGGCAACCAGGCGACAGATGGGTTATCGGAAATGTCAACGGATGGTTTAATCCTGTATTGAACCTGGGAATCGGTTATCCTTTTTAAAGCAATTTACGCATGACCCGTACTGAGTTTATTCATCAAATGTATGCTCTCTTCCCTTATGAACCAACTAAAGGACAGGCAGAACTAATCGATGCCCTAACCGCGTTTCTGTATCTGAGGGATCAAAATTCGCTGTTCTTGCTGAAGGGCTATGCCGGGACAGGTAAAACTACAATCGTAAGTTTACTGGTCAGATTATTTAAGTTGCTGGGAAAAAAAACGCTATTGATGGCACCTACAGGCCGGGCAGCAAAGGTTTTATCAGCTTATGCCCGGGCGCCTGCTTTTACCATTCACAAGCAGATCTACCAACTTCAAAGTACGGCCGGAGGGGGAATACAATTGTTTCTGGCCGAAAACAAGCACCGTAATACCCTTTTTATTATCGATGAAGCTTCGATGATTCCGGATGAATCCACTTCGATCGATAGTCATTCATTTGGTGGAAGAAGATTACTCGACGACCTGATGGAGTTTACCTATTCGGGTAACAATTGCAGAATGATCCTTTTGGGCGATGACGCTCAACTTCCACCGGTCGGGCTTGATATTAGTCCGGCATTAGACTTGAATTATCTAAAATCAAATTATCATCAGCAGATACTTCACTTCGAATTAAAGGATGTGGTAAGACAGGCTGAAGACTCAGGTATCTTATCAAATGCAACTACCATTCGTAATAACCTGGATACAGAAGGTATCAGCCGTTTGATAAATCATCATCAATTTAATGATGTATCAGCCATTACAGGTGAAATGCTCGAGGAATACCTGCAGGAAAGTTTTAGCGGAAAGGATGCAGAGGATTCCATCATCGTTACGAGATCGAATAAACGAGCCAATGTTTTTAACCAGGAAGTGAGAAAACGCATTTTGCTGAGGGAAAACGAAATTGCTGCAGGAGATTTATTGATGATCGTTAAAAACAACTATTTCTGGGTGCCGAAAAATTCGAAAATCGGATTTCTTGCCAATGGAGATTTGATCGAGATCATGCGTATCGAAGGATATGAAGAACTGTACGGTTATCGCTTTGCCAGTGTTAATGTGCGATTGATCGATTACCCGGATGAAAATGACATTTCGATCAAGATTTTGCTCGACACCTTACAAATTGATGGACCATCATTGTCGTCGAATGAAACTTCCGGTTTTATGGATGAGGTGATGAAAGATTATGAAGATATTCCTACCCGCAGACAAAAAATTGAAAAAGTGAAAAACAATCCCTGGTTCAATGCGGTACAGGTAAAATTCGGATATGCATTAACCTGTCATAAAACACAGGGGGGGCAATGGGACAATGTTTTTATAGATCTGGGATACCTGAATGAAGAGTTTATTGACAGATCATTCTACAGGTGGTTATACACAGCTTTTACCAGGGCACGGAAAAAAATCTACCTGATAAATTTTCCGGAAAGGTTTTTTACCTGAAAAATTGAAGCCTGAAAGCAAAAAATGCAATCAGGCCTCACCCTCTACGCTAATGAAAAATAATAATAACTGCTCATTACCAACTTTTGTGCCACTGGATAATAACAGTTACACAAAACCCGTATGATAGAGATTATAGAACGAAATGCAGGTATCGGTATTGCATTTGTTTACTATCCGTTTTCATAAAATTTTACCAATTATAGAAAGAAAATTTCCCGGAGCGAAATTTGACCTTATTTTTGCCCGTAAAAATCACATGAAGATATTTTCTGTTATATTGCTGATTTTAACTTCACTCAACCTGCAGGCTGATTTCGACGATTTCTTTAAACACAAAACCCTGCGCGTCGACTATTTTCATGCCGGTGATGCAAATTCTGAACATTACTTTCTTGATCAGGTGAAAATAGAACCATTTTGGGGCGGTTCACTGGTAAATCTGATTGATACCTTTCAATACGGCCACTATTATTTAAAAGTTTTCAATGCTTCCAACGACTCTCTTCTTTATTCAAGAGGTTACAGTTCACTGTTTGCAGAATGGCAAACTACAGAAGAAGCCAGCCGGTTGCACAAAAGCTTTAGTGAAACCGTAGTGTGTCCCCTACCCCGCTATCCCGCTTATATCATGCTTTACAGCAGAGACAGCCTGGGGCATTTTAAGGACAAATTCCGATACGACTTCGATCCTGAAAATTACTTTATTTCTACAGAAAGGAATTTTGAATTTCCGGCTTTTGAAAGTTTAATATCCGGACCATCGGAGCATTGTGTTGATATCGTTATTCTTCCCGATGGCTATACGAATTCGGATATGGGGAAATTCATAAATGATTGTAAAAAGTTTGCTGAAGATCTTTTCACTTTTAAACCTTATGATATCTATCGTGATAAATTTAACATCAGGGGGGTATGGGCTCCTTCGGATGATGCCGGTAGCGATATCCCCGCTGATTCTGTTTGGAAGAGAACAATTTTAAATACTTCGTTTTATACATTTGATAGTGAGCGTTATTGTATGACTTACGATAATAAAAATGTACGAGACCTCGCTGCCAATGTGCCGTACGATCAAATCTATATCCTGGTCAACACGGACAAATATGGTGGTGGAGCCATTTACAATTATTATTCAGTGAGTGTAAACAGCAATCTTCATGCAGCCAAAATTTTTGTTCATGAATTCGGACACGGTTTTGCCGGATTGGGCGATGAGTATTACGATTCGTCTGTTGCCTATAGTGAGTTTTATCCCACGAATATCGAACCCTGGGAGCCAAATCTTACAACGATGGTTGATTTTGACCGCAAATGGAAAAATCTATTGGATGATAAAACACCGGTCCCAACTCCGCCCCAAAGAAAGTACTTTGATAAAACAGGTGTATTTGAGGGAGGTGGTTACGCTGCAAAAGGTGTTTACCGGCCGGCTTACGATTGCCTCATGAATTCCTTTTCGGGCGATCATTTTTGTGCCGTTTGTCAAAAAGCCATCGAACATATGATTTTGTTTTATGCACAATAACTGCTGATTGCTACCCGGCAAATCTTCTATCTTATCTTTCATTGTTAATCTGTTAACAATTTATACATTTGCATCCGTTTTTAAATGATTTTAAAACATAAAAATTAGGAAACAATGATTACAAAACTTGCTGAATTGGTTGAAATGGCCAAATCGAAACGGAAAAGAAAAATAGCAGTTGCAGCAGCAGGAGACTACGATGTGCTGGAGGCTTTAAAAAATGCAGATGAACATGATATTGTTGAGCCGGTGTTGGTTGGTGAAAAAGCCAAGATTGAAAAAATATGTGCTGAAATTGGTTACAATATTGAGAGATACTCAATTATCGACATTGAAGATAAATTTCAGGCTTCACTTAAAGCAAGCCAGTTGATACGCGAAGGCAAGGCTGATTTGCTGATGAAAGGATTGGTCAGTACCGGACAGCTTTTAAAAGCCGTATTAAATAAGGAATACGGATTAAGAAAGGGAGATATTCTCAGCCACGTCGCGATCTTTGAATCACCATACTATCATAAACTGCTCGGAATAACAGATGCTGCCATGAATGTAGCTCCGAACTTCGAAGAAAAAATTGCCCTTATCAACAATGCGGTTGAGGTTTTTCATTTATTGGGTGAAAAAAATCCGAAAGTCGCGGTAGTAGGAGCGGTTGAAACTGTTAATCAGCGGATGGAGTCGACTATGCATGCGGCTACCCTTAGTATGATGAATAAAAGGCAGCAGATCAGGGGATGCACCATCGACGGACCACTGGCTCTTGATAATGCGGTTTCAAAAAAGGCCGCCGAAGTTAAAAACATACAGAGTGAGGTAGCCGGAAATGTTGACATTGTTGTAGCTCCCGATATCAATGGCGCAAACTTTCTCTATAAATCGTTGAATTTTCTTGGAGGTGCTTCTACTGCGGCTGTTATTATGGGAGCAAAAGTGCCGATTGTACTTACATCCAGGGCAGATTCTGAAAAAACCAAATTTCTCTCCATTTCCCTGGCGGCAGCAATTGGCTAATATCTTACGAATATTTTCTTACGATAAGAGATCATGGACGATATCATCAGGATTTTAGCGATTAACCCGGGATCCACTTCAACAAAAATTGCGGTGTATGAAGGTGAAATACCGGTTTTTCTAAAGAACCTGAAACATTCCAGCGAATCTCTTGAACCATTTGAAAAAATAACGGACCAGTTTGGTTTTAGGAAAAAACTGATTCTGAACCAACTCGAAGAGGCAGGCCTGGATATCCAAACGATTCGCATCGTTATGGGGCGTGGTGGTTTGTTAAAACCGATTGAATCGGGTATTTATGAGGTTAACGATCGCATGATTCACGATCTCAGGAATTCCCCTTTAGGCGAACATGCCAGCAACCTCGGTGGATTGATTGCTCACGATTTGGCCGCGTCAATTGAAGGTGCCCGGGCATTTATTGCCAATCCGGTAGTGGTTGATGAAATGATCGACCTGGCGAGGTTTACTGGTCACCCCCTCTTCACCAGGAAATCGATTTTTCATGCTCTGAATCAAAAAGCGGTAGCAAGGGAACATGCTAAATCAGCCATGAAAAAATATGAAGATCTTAACCTCATTGTTGTTCATTTGGGTGGAGGAATAACCATTGGTGCGCACCGGAAAGGAAGAGTTATCGACGTAAATCAGGGGCTTGACGGTGAAGGTCCATTTTCACCCGAGCGGTCAGGAACACTTCCTGCCGGTGACCTGGTGCGGTTATGTTTTAGCCAAAAGTATTCGCAAAAGGAGATCATGACCATGATAAAAGGTGCCGGAGGTCTTGTAGCCTACACAGGAACCAATAGTGCCTATGAGGTTGAAATGAAAGCGTTTGAGGGCGATGAAAAAGCCAGCCGTTTTATGCAGGCAATGGCTTACCAGGTTTCGAAGGATATAGGTGCCATGGCAACCGTACTGGAAGGTGATGTAGACGGTATTGTTATAACCGGAGGTGTGGCTAACAGCAAATGGTTTGTTGGATTGATTGCCGAAAGGGTGAAATTTATAGCACCTGTGCATGTTTATCCCGGTGAAGATGAAATGCGGGCACTTGCATTCAACGGACTCAGAATTCTGAAAGGCGAAGCTGATGTTAAAATCTATCGCTGATTTTTCTGCAAAAGATTACATGTAATTCCTTTTTCTGTTATTTAGAAAGTTAATAAATTAAGAGGGAAATCTCTTCATTTTCGCGGCTTCTGTTTTAAGTATTCAGTTTTTCTTATATGTTAATTACTATATTTCATTTATTTTATTTAGGTTTGCTCTACAAATCACAAAGAACACAAGTAATTATTCACTTAAATTTTTTATCATGAAACATCTATTTACAATTTTACTGGGTGTCATTATTGGCATCAGTATTCAGGCCCAGCAAGTCGACCGTGAGATGGTCGTAGTTGAGGGCGGAACAGGTTTTTGGTGATCCTACTGTCCGGGTGCTGCACTTGGAGCAGTTGAACTCGTAGAGAATGGTCACAATGTTGCTGTTATTGAAAATCACAATGGCGACTCCCTGGCCAATGTTTACTCAAATGCAAGAAACAACTATTATGGAATCAGTGGTTATCCAACCTACTTTTTCGATGGGGTTTTGTCAGTTGTAGGAGGAAGCGGATCATCAAGCATGTATGGTTCGTATGTACCGAAAGTTAACCAGCGAAATTTAGTCATGTCTGATTTTACGATCGATGTGGAACTCGAACAATCTGATGGCGATTACAGTGCAACCATAACTGTTGAAAACGTCGGAGGCAATACGGCCACTAACCTGGTGTTACAATTTGTTGTTACAGAATCAAAAATGCCGATTGTTTGGGGCCTTACCGATGAGCAACATTATACAAACAGGCTCATGGTTCCGAACCAAAACGGAACACCCCTTGACTTTAGCGGTTCGGATACGCAGGTTGTTAATCTGGATTTTACTACCGCAGCTCATTGGGATACCGATAATTGCGAATTGGTGGTTTTCGTTCAGAACAATTCAACAAAAGAAATTTTGCAGGGAACTAAAAAATTCATGGCTGTTCCCCTTTATAACCTCGATGCACAGGCAAAAATGGTTAAACATCCCACCGGTGAATTTTGTGGAAGTTCGGTCGAACCTGTTGTCTTTATCAAAAATATGGGTGCTGACGACCTCACAAGCCTTGATATTGAATACGCAATCAATGGAGGCACTCCTCAAACCTTTGCCTGGACCGGTAATATCTCATTCAATCTCGGCGAAGACGTAGTATTGCCAGAAATGAGTTTTATACCGCAGGAAACAAACACTTTCGAGTTTTCTGTGAGCAACCCAAATGGTCAGCCTGACCCCAATCCCGACAATAACTCATTTAGCGCTGACTTTATGGCCAGCCCGCAATTCGAAACAGCTACCATTCTTTTTGAATTGAAAACCGATAATTATCCGGAAGAAACTACCTGGGAAGTGATGAATGCAAATGGTGATGTTCTATACTCTGGTGGCCCCTATACCGGACAACCGAATTCTGTATTCAGCGAAACATGGACCATTGAAGATGCCGATTGTTATACATTTGCTATATACGATGCTTATGGAGATGGCATTTGCTGTGCTTACGGAAACGGTTATTATAAATTGATGACCGAAAACAATATCTCTGTCATCGAGGGCGGTGAATTCGGATCAGAAGAGTTTAAACCTTTCGAAAGACCCGGCCAGAATATTTTAATGGCTGATTTTATGGCAGATGAAACCTACATCCTCGAAGGTGAACAGGTTACTTTCACAGATATGTCTTCCGGCTCCATCGTTTCCTGGGAATGGGAATTTGAAGGCGGAGATCCGGCAACTTCAACCGAACAGAATCCGGTAGTGACCTATCCAACCATGGGAATTTTTGATGTTACACTTACGATTGGAGACGGTACTGAAACAAACACCATTACTAAGGAAAACTACATCATAGTCGATAATGACATCGGAATTGGTGAGTCGGCAAACAATGCAGTAGCGGTATTCCCAAATCCTTCATCCGGAAAAGTATTCCTCACTAATGCACTAAATGCATCCGTTGAAGTATTTAATGCTTCAGGTGTTTCTGTAATCAAAATGGAAAAGTTAACAAATGAAGTAATTGATTTATCAGAAATGGAACATGGAATTTACTTCCTGAAACTTACACTTGAAAACGGACAAATGATCAACAAAAAGATCAGTCTTGTCAGGTAAATAATATGATAAGCTTTAGAAAGGTCACTCAACCGGGTGGCCTTTTTTTATGTGATTGATTAAAACATGTATTGGGCAACCCATTTAATTCATGCATTGTCTATAAGGTTATAGTACGAACGATCAGCTTGCCGGAACATAATTTTGCCGCATGTTGATTAAATTTACGACCTTTGCTTTACTCAATTTCAACAACATGAAACAGTTTTTTACACTTTTTATACTTTTATTTGGTTTCACCCTTACCCATGCACAACTTATTCCACGTGACAAAATAATTGTGGAGGGAACAGTTGGATTCTGGACAACTTATTGTGCCGGAGCAACCCTCGGTGCAGATGAGCTTATTGAAAACGATTATGATGTGGCAGTGATCCTTAATCATTTCCAGGATTCGCTTGCCAATGTGTATTCCAATGCCCGGGTCGCATTTTATCAAACCACCGTTTATCCCACCATGTACATCGATGGATTAACCAGCATACCTGGTGGTAGCTCGACCAACAGTCTTTTCCCTGAGTATGAAGAAAAAGTGATCCAGCGGATGTCAATACCCTCCGCCTATGACATTGATATTGATTTACAGAAAAATGGTCTGAATTATTCTGCTGAGATCACGATCGACAATGTTGTAGCCGCTGCTGAAGAAAATCTTGTTTTTTATTTTGTAATTACCGAATCGAGGCTACCCGTTTCATGGGG
The DNA here is from genome assembly GCA_020438135.1 of Bacteroidales bacterium. Lineage (GTDB taxonomy): Bacteria > Bacteroidota > Bacteroidia > Bacteroidales > JAADJA01 > JAADJA01. The sequence continues at coordinate 10,453 of JAGQVF010000020.1, forward strand.
TCTCGCCGATGAACAGAATCATATTAACCGGTTGATGGTTCCTGACCAAAATGGTACCATCGTTGATTTTGAAGGTGGTTTACAGCAAACCATCAACCTCAATTTTTCAGTTGAACCTTTTTGGGAAACCGATTATTGCGAAATTGTTGCTTTTATTCAGGATACAGCCAGCGAAGGTTTTACACCAAGAGAGGTGAAGCAGGGTACCAAAATGGTATTGGCTATTCCTGACCACGATATTGATGCGGAGGCAAGATGGATCTTGTATCCGGATACCGTTTATTGCGGCGATACACTTGAACCTGTGGTGTATATCCGAAACAAAGGTGCTGAAACCCTGAATAGTTTAGACATAACCTATACTGTAAATGACGATACTATCCTCTATTATGATTGGACCGGTGATCTCGATTTTACAGAAGGCGAAGAAGTTTATTTACCTAAAATTGGTTTTGAACAACTCGATATAAATGAGTTTAGGTATAAGCTTAGCAATCCCAACGGCGTGACTGACCAAAACCCGGATAACGACAGTTTGCAATTGATATTCCATAAAGCTCCACAATATGATTCCGCTGAAATTTACGTAAAAATAAAAACAGATGATTTCCCGGAAGAAACATTTTACCGGATATATAATGATGAAGGTGAAATTGTATTTTCAAACAGCAATTTTGATCCATATCCTAATACAATTTTAATTGACACCGTAACCCTACATGGCACCGGCTGTTACACATTTGTTATATATGATACATTCGGTGATGGGATGTGCTGCGAATACGGAGAAGGTTACTACGAAGTATGGAATAAGGATTATTCTGTATATATAACCGGGTCTGAGTTTGAATTTGAAGAAGCCCGGCCCATTGAGAGAATCGGTGAAAACATTCTGATTTGTGATTTCCTTGTGGATGATACCTTCACAATTCAAGGCGATTCAGTCTTTTTTACCGATGAATCACTCGGAACTGTATCGGAATGGCAATGGAATTTTTATGGCGGTCAGGCCGTCGACAGTACGGTCGAAAACCCAATTGTTTTTTATAGCGATACGGGTTATTACGATGTAACGTTGATCATTTCTGATGGAATTACCTCCGACACCCTCACCAAAGAAGATTATATTTTTGTTGATTTTGGTGTAGGTCAAAAAGATTTGCGGGAGGATCGTGTTGTTTTATATCCAAATCCAACCACAGGCAAGCTGTTCGTTTCGGGTGTTAAAAATGCCCGGATTGAAGTTTATTCGATCATGGGAAGGAAAGTATATGCCGATGCACGGATGGAAAACAATTTTATAGATCTGTCAGGATTGAAAGCAGGAATCTATTTTGTGAAAATCGGGTTGGATGATCAAACTGTGATTAGTAAAAAGATCAGTTTATTCAGGTAGAATAAACTGATTTATTTGGCATCACCTGGATCCAAGTTCGGTCAGCTCTTCATGAATATAAAGCACCTGTGGAATGAGTAGCTGTGATTCATCATTCATGATCACATAATCTGACAGGTCGATTTTTCGGTGACTCTCCCACTGGTTGCGCATTCTTTGTCTCACCTGTTCCTCACTTGTCCCATCCCGTTTTATTACCCTTTTAATGGCCATTTCATCAGGACAATAAACCATGATGTTTTTCTCAAAATCTTTATAAAATCCCGATTCGAAAAGTATGGCAGCCTCCTGAACAATGTAGGGTTCATCCGACATCGAAACCATCCAATCATGCAAATCGGCCTTTACGAGCGGATGAATAATGCTGTTCAGCAAATGAAGTTTTTCCTTATCCGTAAAAACGATAGAGGCAAGTTTTTTTCGGTCAATTTGATTTGCTGAAATGATTTCCTGGCCAAATTCACGGGCTAACTGCAGAATCACATCTTCTTTTTTAAGCATTTTCTTTGCTTCCTTGTCTGCTTGATAAACCGGAACTCCCAACACTTCAAAAATCTTTGAAACAGTGGTTTTCCCACTTCCTATATTGCCCGTCAGTCCTACTTTTATCATTGTTTAATTACTAAATATTCAATAACTTCCGGTTCAATTCTGCTAATGTTAATAAAAGAAGGTGATTCAGCCACCCTGATTTTCGCACTAGCATCTGTCCGGTTTGTTTCAGTAGTGTCAGGAATAACGGTAAACATGCCGGGGTTAATGCGCTCATAGTTTTCAAGACCGACCAGATAGGTAATCTGAACACTGGCCGGAAAGGTTTTTATCCTAACATTTCCTATTTGCTGACTTACCGGGACCTGTATTGTAGCTTCCGTATATTTTTCAACAACAATATCCGCCTGTGCCATTGCCGGGATCACCTGTATTTTTTCGATCTTTTCGGGTGTCTGCAGGCGGCAATTGATCACCATGTCTGCTTTAACTCCAGTTAACGGATTTTCGTTCACAGCGTACACTTCTTTGCAATCGGCCAATAAATCCTTTGGCCCGGCTATTTTCACCGAATCGGGAGTAAATTTTATTGAATCGCTTAACCGGTAAGATTTTTCAAATTCAATATTTAGATCCTGCACAACAGGTACTTTCTTGGATGCAAGCGGATCAAACCGGAAATAGATAAATTCAGGAGAAATGGAGATCAGTTCTTCCGAAAAATTAAATCTCTTAAATATCAGGCTTCTCAGTTGCGTGGTTTCATACCTACCCAGGTATTGATCTCCCTTTTTCTCAACTGTCAAATTGCTCAGGTCGACCGTAACAGGACGTCGCCTGTTCAGGTACCTCAACGTCATTAATTCAAAACCTCCTGAAGAAATCCTGAATTGCAGGGTGCTGTCGGGTTTATTTTTCAGCACCATGTCGGCAGGCATATTTACAAATTTTACCGGGTATTCGAGGGTTGTTACCGACTCTTTGGAAAGCATGATAAGCAACCAGATAGAAACAGAGATCAGCAGGCAAACCAGGAAAACATAAAGCTTTTGTCTGAAATTGGCATCCCTTGGTTTAACAACCTCTTTGAGCTGTTTTATGATGGGATTTTGAATTTCCATGACATTCGAAACGAAATCTTAATTTCTATTTATTCCCTAACTGCGAACTATTGTCCATGGCAACTGCGCTACGCTCAATTTTTAACCTGTTTTGACCTTCTACCTCAATCGTAAAAGTGGTTTCCTGCACTTCAATTATTTTTCCGTGAATTCCGCCAATGGTAATAATTTTATCACCCTTTTTAAGGGCCTCACGAAATTTTTTCTGTTCTTTACTTTTGCGCATCTGCGGCCTGATAAAAAACAGGTAAAAAACCAAAACAATCAGAATAAGGGGTAAAAAACTCATCAGTCCGCCCCCCTCCTGCCCTTCAGCCGGAGGCATAAAAAGTAAAATGTGTAACATGTTCATGTGATTTGTATTTATCTTTAAGTGAATATATTTCCTGGCTCTTTAAATTCAGATGTAAATCATGGTTTCAGCACCATTGCTTTAATCCTGATTACCGTTTGATTGGGTTGGCAATTTGAAACAACTGTCACCGCTTTGTTTTGCACACCGGTTCGTCCTGAGCTATCAAAAGAAACCTTGATGTAGCCTTCACCTCCGGGAGGAATGGGCTCTTTAGGGAATTTCGGAACTGTGCATCCACAACTGGAATTTACCTGTGAAATAAGCAGGTCAGCTGTTCCGGTATTTTTGAATTTGAAGTTATAAACCGCAGTTTCTCCATCGATCAGTTTACCGAAATCATAAATATCTCTTTCAAAAACAATTGCAGGTAGATCTTTAGACTCTTTTCCGGTTGCACTGTTCGGGTTCGAAACTACATCAGCAGGAATCTTGTTTTTGCTGCCGTTATCACAGGCAAAAAGCCCTGCTAAAATAAGAACACTGAATATTAAAACTGTTTTTCTCATATCTGAAATCAATTTTGCAAAAATAGAAAATTCCGGATGGCAATTTCAGATTTGCACACCCATACAATATTATCATCGTGATTTAAACAATAAAATTGCATCCTTTTGTATTATTAATTCATACTTTTGAGGGACGTTGAATTAATTTTATGCATGTAAAAACATGAGGAAACAGCTCTATATTGTTATTGCCATAGTGATTGTGGTCATCATCGCACTTTGGTATTTTTTGGGAGGTGAAAGTCCGGTGGGTGAAACCATCGAAGTTGAAGTTCAATCAGGTGAATTTAAAATTGCCGTTACGACCACCGGTGAACTGGAGGCAAAAAATTCAGAAGATATTTATGGCCCGAGCAATTTACGAAATGTAAGGATTTGGCAGGTTAAGATTGAAGATATCGTTCCGGATGGTACGGTGGTCGATTCCGGTGAATTTGTAGCCTCGCTCGACAGGACCGAACTGGCCAATAAATTGAAAGATCAGGAACTTGAACTGGAACAACTCGAAACCCAATACACCAAAACCCAGCTCGACACATCTCTTGAACTACGTAGTTTACGTGATGAGCTGATCAACCTCGAATATGCACTCGAAGAAAAAAAGATTGAACTTGACCAATCCAAATATGAGCCACCAGCCACTATCAGACAGGTCGAAATTGACCTCGAAAGAGCACAACGAAATCTCGATCAGTCACTTAAAAATTATAAACTAAAACTGGAAAAAGCCGAAGCCAACATGCAGGAAGTTTCGGCCAAACTTGCCAAAGCGCAACGGCAATACGACGACATGGCCGACATCCTCAGTCAGTTTACAATTTTTGCTCCCAAAGCCGGGATGGTGATTTATAAAAGGGGTTGGGACGGCAAAAAACAAGGTGTGGGTTCGCAGGTAAGCACCTGGGACAACGTTGTGGCAACCCTTCCTAACCTCACGAAAATGATTTCCAAAACGTATGTGAATGAGATCGACATCAGCAAAGTTAAAGTCGGACAAAGGGTTGAGATAGGTATTGATGCATTCCCTGAAAAACAATTTACAGGTGAAGTTACGGAAGTTGCCAACATTGGCGAACAAATGAAAAATACCAATGCCAAGGTGTTTGAGGTGCTGATAGAAGTGAATGAATTCGACTCGGTTATGCGTCCTGCCATGACAACCAAAAACGTGATCATCACTGATGTGATCGAAGATGCACTGTTTGTACCCATCGAATGCATACATACTTCCGATTCGGTTACCTATGTTGTGAAAGGCAATTCGCGCAGGCAGGTGATTGTGGGTAAAAGTAATGAAAACGAAATTATTATCAAAGCCGGACTCGACAACGAGGATGACATCTATTTGCTTCCACCCGAAGGTTTCGAAGACTTCAGGCTTGTGGAACTGGATGATGAAATTGTAACCAAATTCAGCAAAGAAGATATTACTAAAAAGTCTCAGGAATTAAAGCCCGCTGATTCGGTGCCTTCTGAAAACATGAAAAAAGGTCCGGGAGATGGAAAAAGAGGACGGGAATTTAAAAAGGGAAAAGGAAAACCCCAGGGGAAATAATCGACATTGTGGAAAGGTATCTTCAGATCATAAACATTGCTCTTGAAGCCGTATTTGCCAACCGGTTTCGTTCCATCCTTACAGCGCTGGGTATCATATTTGGTGTAGCTGCAGTAATTGCTATGATGGCCATTGGAAACGGAGCCCAAAAAGAGATCCTCGACCAAATGAAACTTGTTGGGGTAAACAATATCATCATCACGCCAGTTTTTGAAAATTCCGGATCAGGAAGTTCGGATAGTGAAGAGGATGAAGGGAAAACCCAATCCAAAAAATATTCACCGGGTCTTACATTGAAAGATGCAGAAAGCATCCGTAATATCATCCCAACAGTGGCCATGGTAAGTCCGGAAGTGATTTATGAAACCTTTATCATTAAGGATGGCATCAGAAGTTCTGCCACCCTTTCTGGGATCACTCCCGATTTCTTTGAGGTATTTAATCTCTCCCTGATCAAAGGGTATATGTTCACTGAGCAGCAAATGGAAAACGGCAGTTCTGTTTGCATTATCGGGCCAAACATTGCTTCCAAATTTTTCCCGAAGGAAGATCCCATTGGCAAATATATCAAATGCGGCAACCTCTGGTTGAAAGTGACCGGTGTACTCGAAAACGTCAATATGGGCAATACCGGTTTTGAAGATCTCGGAATCAGCAACTACAATGTAAACATCTATGCGCCCATTCAAACTATTTTATTGCGTTATCGCGATCGGGCGGCTATCACTGAAGCATCAATACACGGCGACAACGATAATATTGTGATCTCAGGCAGAGGCGGAACTTTTGCCTTTAGCAGTGGTGCGGGATCCGACGATGAATCAAACTACAATCAAATCGATAAGATCGTAGTGCAGGTGGCAGAAAGCGAACAATTGTCGGCCACTGTGGATGTGATTAAAAAAATGCTTGTACGCAGGCATGCCAACGTCGAAGATTTTGAAATAAAAATTCCGGAATTGCTGCTCAAACAAGAACAGCGGACCAAAGATATATTTAACATCGTGCTGGGCGCCATCGCCAGTATTTCACTTATTGTTGGAGGCATCGGTATCATGAACATCATGCTTGCATCTGTTATGGAAAGGATCAGGGAGATAGGTGTGCGCATGGCCACCGGTGCCAGGAAACGCGACATCGTATTTCAGTTTTTATCCGAAGCAACATTCATCAGCCTCACCGGTGGTTTTATCGGGATCATTTTGGGTATCGGATTGTCGAAAGTGATCATGCAGCTCACCGACATCCTTACGATCGTTTCACCCCTTTCTATCTTTGTATCGTTTTTTGTTTCGGTAGCCGTGGGGATCATTTTCGGCTATATGCCGGCAAGGCGAGCAGCCATGCAGGATCCGGTGGAATCGCTCAGGCATGATTAATTTTAAATCGTTAAATGTTTTATGAGAAGTTTAACAATGGTTTTAAAAAAGAAAGCAACATATATTCAGTTTCAGATTATATTGATCCTGCTGGTTTTTTCTTTTCAAATGTTGCCGGCACAGGAAGAACCAACGAAACTTACCCTGCAGGATGCTATTGATATTGCCCGGCAGCAATCACCGGACGCCTTGATCGCACGACATACGTTTTTATCAAGTTATTGGGGATACCGCTCTTACATGGCTTCTTACCTTCCTTACCTCGCTTTCGACGGAACATTGCCAGAATACAGAAGTTCTATTTCCCCGGAAATACAAGGAGGATCAACCATTTATAACTACACAAACGAGAATACACTCAGCGGCAATTTGTCATTGAACCAGCAAATAGGTTTCACAGGAGGTAATGTTTCGGTGTCGTCAGGATTACTTAGAGTTGATGACTTTAATGAAGATACGTCCTATTTTGTTTCGAACCTGGTCAACATTGCCTACACGCAACCGCTTTTCCAATATAACCGGATGAAGTGGGAAAGAAAAATCGAACCGGTTGTGTATGAAGAAGCGAAAAAGAAATATATCGAAGATATGGAGCAGACTTCCATAACTGCAACCAATCATTTTTTTAACCTTCTTTTGGCCCAAATCGAGAAAGAAATTGCAGTGATCAACCAGGCCAATTACGATACGCTCTATAAGATTGCCCAAGGTCGATATAATCTTGGCAAAATTGCTGAAAATGATCTGCTTCAGCTTGAATTACAATTTCTTCGCTCAAATTCCAACGTTAAGGAAAAGGAACTCAACTTCGAGAATCAGTTGTTCAACTTCAAGTCATTTCTTCGCATCAAGGAAGATTACGACATTGAGTTGATCATTCCAGATGATTTTAAAAAGGTAATGGTTCAATATGCCAAAGCTGTTGAACAGGCCCGTTACAATAATTCTACGGTACTGGGGTTTCACCGGAGATTACTTGAGGCCGAACGCGATCTTGCCAATGCCAAATATTCCGAACGATTTAATGCCGATATCACTGCACGTTATGGTATCGATAATAATGCTCAATTTTTAGATGATCTTACAAAGGATCCATCTGATTTAAGAATTTTCACCCTTGGTGTTTCTGTACCCATCCTCGATTGGGGGGTTACAAGAGGTAAGATCAAACAGGCCGAATCAAAGCAGGAACTGGTACGCACCGCTGTGGAGCAGGAGCAGATCGATTTCGACCAGGAAGTGTTTCTGCTGGTTTCACGTTTTAATATGCAATACGACCAGGTAAAGATCGCAGCCAAAGCCGATACCGTAGCCCAAAAGGGATACAACATCACCAAAGCCCGTTATCTCATAGGCAAGATCAGCATCACCGATCTCAACATCGCCCAGGCCGAATCGAACAGCTCAAAGGGAAATTACATTCAGGCCTTGTGGACCTACTGGCGAAACTACTACCAGTTGCGAAAACTTACCCTTTACGATTTTGAGCGCGATCAACCCATTGTTGTCAATTATAAAGAGTTGCTCTGACCGCTGGAAATCGACAGCCCGCCAACTAATAAATTTTGCTCCGCTTCAATTTTTTTTACTTTTGCCGTAACTTTTTGCTATGATACTGCTAAAACCTGCTATTCGTGAATGTATGCAGGTAACGCTACAAAACGGTTATAAAAATAGTTCTATACTAAAAGTCAAACTAATACGCTAACACATGACAAACGACAATACCGGTTCCGATAAAAATAATACAACCGGAATGGGCTACCGGATGGGTAAAATGGTGTACCACGGAATGAAACATGTTATTCCGCTCAACATGAGGCTCGCGCTGAAAAAAGAAATTCCTGTATCTTTAATTAAAAAGGTATGGAGTAAACCCGATGTAACAGAATGGCCCCTGCCTGAAAACAAAAACATCAATGGTTGGGAAAAATATGAATATTCGGTTTGGTCGCAAAACGGCGAAGATGGTCTGATTCGTTACATTTTCGATCAGATCGGTTACCAGTCGAAATATTTTATAGAGATTGGTTTTGAGGTTACCGAATGTAACACATTGCGACTGATGCTCATCGAAAAGCTCGACGGTATCCTGATTGACGGAGCTACCAAAGGTGTTAAAAAATTCAACAAGGCTGCAGCCGCCATGGGCATCACCAACGTGAAGGCTGTTGCTCAGTTTCTCAATTGTGAAAACCTGCAATCAACAATTGAAGGAGCCGGTGCTCCAAAAGAAGTTGATCTGCTATCGATCGATGTAGATGGCAATGATTACTGGTTTTGGGAAACGATCGACTTTATCACAGCCCGGTTGGTGATCGTTGAGATCAATTCCAGCCTCGGACCCGACCGGTCAATGGCTGTTCCTTACGATCCGGCATATTTGCGCCACGAAAAACATCCCAGTGGCTTTTATTGCAGTGCTTCACTTACAGCTTTTAACAAACTGGCCGAAAAGAAAGGTTACAGCCTGGTTGGCTGCGACTCCAATGGGGTAAATGCATTTTTTGTTAGAAACGACTGCATGAAAGGCAACCTGAAAAAACTGACACCTCAGGAAGCATTCAGACCGCATCGTATGCGAATTAACCGTGGATTCAGCCAGGAAGATCAATACAATACGATCAAAGATATGCCCTACGTAGAGATATAAAAACAGAAATGATAGAGTATCGGAAAGGCTGCCATAGGGTGGCCTTTTTGTTTTGGTACCCTTTTAGTAAAAACAACCGACCATCCAGGACCCAATCCCAGAATATTGAAATAAACAATACCCATTATTACCCGGCGACCTCCGTGGATCCTTTGTGACCCTCTTGGTAAAAAATCAATAGCGAAACAAATCCGGGTTTGATATTGCACTCATATAAAAAATCTCCACAATTCATGAAATCTGTGTGAAACTTGTTGAGGCGGAAACCCGGTTTGGAAGAAGAATATAACAAAGTCACCACTACTTATCAACCTTTCCATCAACCGATCATCTTTATAAAATCCTCTTCCGATATCACCGGCACACCAAGTTCTTTAGCCTTCGAGAGTTTATTTTGGCCAATATTTTCCCCCGCCAGCAGATAATCCGTTTTTCCCGAAACCGATGAAGCGGCTTTGCCCCCATGCCGTTCAATCTCAGCTTTGATCTCTTCACGTGAATACTTTTCCAGTTTGCCGCTGGCCACAATCGTTAAACCCTTCAGTTTATCAGAAGCCGGACCGGAAGTTTCGCTTTCAAACTTCACCCCTTTTTCCTTTAATCGACTGATCAGCTTTTGGTGTTTATAGCTCTCAAAATAATTCACTACCGATTCGGCGATCCGTTCACCGATCTCATCCACTGCTACCAGGTCGTCGTAGCTGGCCTGCATCAAATTATCAATCGAACGAAACGAAGCAGCCAGTTTTTTGGCGACTGTTTGTCCCACATATCGAATACCGAGTGCAAACAGTACTTTTTCGAAAGGAGTATCAAGCGATGCCCCGATTCCTTCCAGGATGTTATTCACGGTTTTTTCCTGGAAACTAAGCTTTTTTTCCTTTCCTGACTCAGGATCGGTAATTACCCGTTCTAAACCAAGCAAATCATCGTATTGTAAATCGTAGAGGTCGGCAAAATTGTGCACCAGGCCTTTGTCGATCATCATTTCGATCCGTCCTTCACCAAGGGTATCAATATCCATCGCATTGCGACTGATAAAATGGAGTATTCTTCCTTTGATTTGCGGCGGACACGATTCCTCATTGGGACAATAATGCAGCGCCTCACCTTCTTTGCGTTCAAGCGGGGTTCCACATTCAGGACATTGTGTGATATAACTGTGCGGTTCGGTTCCTTCAGGACGCCGGGTGAGGTCCACACCAACGATCTTGGGAATGATCTCCCCTCCTTTTTCTACTTTTACCATATCACCCACCCGAACATCGAGGGTTTTGATGATGTCGGCATTATGTAACGAAGCACGTTTTACGGTGGTTCCGGCCAGGAAAACAGGTTCGAGGTTGGCGACAGGAGTTATGGCACCGGTTCGCCCCACCTGGTATTCGATTGATTTGAGCCTGGTAACTGCCTGCTCTGCCTTATACTTATAAGCAATGGCCCATCGCGGTGATTTCGCAGTATAGCCAAGTTCTTCCTGCTGGCTGTAATCGTTCACCTTGATCACCACTCCGTCGATCTCAAAAGGAAGTTGTTTCCGTTCTTTCTCCCAATCATTGATAAAAGCGTACACCTCTTCCAGGGTTTTGCATTTGGCGATGTAAGGCGGTACATTGAGACCCCATTTTTTGGCGTGGAGCATGTTGTCGTAATGATTTTCGTGTGGAAGATTTTCACCCAACAAAAAATAGAGGTAACAATCGAGTGGCCGTTGTGCAACAATAGCCGAATCCTGCATTTTGATCGTCCCTGCCGTAAAATTGCGCGGATTGGCAAAGGGTGTTTCACCCTCTTCGATGCGTTGTTTGTTAAGCGCTTCAAACTTTTCGACCGGCATAAAGATCTCGCCACGGATCACAAAGTCGGCCGGGAAGTCACCTTTTAACCTCAGCGGCACCGACCTGATGGTTTTGATGTTGGTGGTAACATCGTCGCCCTGGTAGCCATTGCCACGGGTCACGGCAGTTTGCAACAAACCATCCACATAGTTTATGCTGATAGAAACGCCATCGTATTTCAGCTCGCATACATATTCAAAATCATCACCGATCCCTTTCCTAACCCTGGTGTCGAAATCTTTCAATTCTTCCGGAGAATAGGTATTCGACAGGGAAAGCATGGGGTATTTGTGTTCAACCTGGGCAAATTCTTTGGTGATGTCCCCTCCAACCCTCTGCGTAGGCGAATCAGCCTGTTTGAGTTCAGGAAACTGCTGTTCCAGGGCAGTGAGTTCTTCCAGCAATTTATCAAATTCATAATCGGAAATAACGGGCTGGGCATCGATGTAATAACGATGGTTGTGTTCATTGATCTCTTCCGAGAGTTTTTCGATCCGCTTTCGGGCTTCATCCTTGTTTAAATTGTTGTCGGACATACGAGCAATTTTATGGAAAACATCGGCGTTTTCTGCAAAATTAAAAAAACGGCAGCTTGCCTTCGGGAATAATCGTTACATTTAGCTGCTGATATTATCAGCTAACAAAATGAACAAGCTTATGTTTGCAATAAAATTTTGGATGATCGCAACCGGATTTGCACTTGGTCTGAATCTTACAAGCATGCCGGTTCAAAAAAAATATGATATGAACAATCCACCGCAAAGGGGTTTCAGGTATATCGACCTGCCAGAAGTTTCCTACACTTCTTCTACTTCGATAGAAGAAGCGATGCTGAACCGGCGTTCTGTAAGGGAGTTTTCGGATGAACAACTCACCCTAACCGACATCTCGCAATTACTGTGGGCTGCTTATGGGATTACCGAAGACCGCTCCCATCCCGGCTCTCTGCGTGGCGGATTACGCACAGCTCCATCAGCTGGCGGTTTATACCCGCTTGAAATTTACGTGGTGGCAGGAAAAGTTGAAGGATTGAAAGCCGGTTTATACAAATACATTTCGAACGGGCACAGGCTCGAAATGATGCAGGAAGAAGACCTCCGTGGAGCGCTTGCCGAAGCCGCCCTGAACCAGGATTTCCTGGAGGATGCCCCTATCAGCCTGGTGTTCACTGCGGTTTTTAAACGAACTACTGAAAAGTATGGGGATCGCGGTAAGGAACGATACGTTTGTATGGATTTGGGACATTCGGCACAGAATGTATATTTGCAGGCCGAATCCCTTGGGCTGGGAACCTGTGCCGTGGGTGCATTCACCGATCAGATGGTGACCAATGTGCTGATGCTGCCGGCAGATGAGGAACCTTTATATATCATGCCCGTCGGAAAACCGAGATAGAAAATGGTTGAATTGTATGCGATAAAAGTGATCAACGAGCAATGGTTCGGATTGCTCAAACCTGATTTATTAAACCTTTTACCTGAGACGGTAATTCACAACCTCAAACGATTCAGAAACCGGGATGCACTACAACGTAATCTCCTGGGTGAAGTGCTGTGCAGGGCAGTACTTGCTCAAAAAGAGCAAATTTCAGTAAAAGACGTTCAAACTTACCGGAAGGAAAAAGGAAAGCCCTTTTACAGCGATTTTCCCCAATGGAATTTTAATATTTCGCATTCGGCTGAATGGGTAGTGATGGGCTTTTCGGATTCTGAACTGGGAGTCGATATTGAAAAGATCAGAACCATCGACTACAGGCTGGCACAAAGGTTTTTTTCGGAAGAGGAAAATGTTAATCTGAATGAGCGGAAAGAACCTGAAAAACAAATCTATTTTTTTGATCTGTGGACCATTAAAGAAAGTTATTTGAAGTTTCTTGGCAAAGGTTTGACCAAAACTTTGAAATCATTTACAGTTCATGATCAGAACGGAAATTTTTACCTGAAACATGATTGCGACCATCGAATGGAGGTGTTTTTTAATCAGTACGACATTGGCGACCATTGCCGGCTATCGGTATGTTCAGGGAAACCGGGTTTTGAAAAGGAAGTACGATTTATAACTGTGAACGAACTAATTGCATATTCAAACACATGAATACGGATCAAAAAACGGTTGCGCTTGTGATGTCGGGAGGAGGTGCCCGCGGCATGGCTCATATCGGTGTTATCAAAGCACTTGAAGAGAACGGATATAGGATCAGCTCCATCGCCGGAACTTCGATTGGTGCCCTCATCGGAGGAATTTACCTTTCGGGTAAGCTGGACGAATTTGTGGAGTGGACCGCCAACATTGGCAAATATGACCTCCTCAAATTCATGGATTTTGCGATCAATAAAAGCGGATTGATCAAAGGTGAAAAGGTGTTTCAAAAATTAAAACCGTTTGTGAATGATGTAAAAATCGAATCACTTTCAATTCCTTATGCCGCAGTAGCTGTAGATATCATGAGTCACACAGAAGTAGTTTTCAGCAAAGGATCGCTGGTAGATGCCATCCGGGCTTCGGCAGCCATTCCGACAGTTTTACGCCCATTTAACCTGAACGATCGTTTTTTGGTGGATGGTGGCGTTTTGAACCCTTTACCCATTGATGTGGTGAAAAGAAACCCTGGCGACCTGCTGATTGCTGTCGATTTAAATGCAGATATCCCGTTTAAGCCTGCAGAGATTGAGAAACCTGAAAAAGATGAAGCCAATCAAACCTATGAAAAAGCATTGCAATTCATCAATGAAAAATGGTCGAAATTTTTTAAAAGTGATAAATCGAAATCGATCGGTTTTTTCGACCTGATCACCCAGTCGATCTATGCCATGCAAATAAAGTTAACCCAGGCAGCCATTGAAAAACATCAACCGGATGTAGTGGTTCGGATTTCGAAAAATTCCTGCGAAATGTTTGAGTTTCATAAGGCAGTTGAACAGATCGCTTATGGCCGCAAACAATTGGAAAACAAGCTTCAGGAATTCAACAAATAAGTCGTTTTGGTTATTGGCTATCAGAAATACCGCCTTCAACCGGGTGTTTAACCACCGTTTTAGTTTTCCATTTCCCGGTGAGGTAATATAAATAAGCGAGAATCATCCCCAGGAACCACCCGATGGGAATGGCCCACCAAATACCGGTTTCCCCAATTTTTTGAGAAAGAAAATATGAAACCGGTATTCGTACCACCCACAGGGCAAACAATGTGATAAACATCGGTATCAACGTATCCCCTGCCCCTCGCATTACACCGTTCAAAACAAACATCGAAGAAAAAATAATGTAAAAGGAACTGACTATGATCAGGTATTTCGAACCGATGTCGATAACCGCTTGATCGTCGGTAAAAATGCCCATCAACTGGTTTGAAAAAAGGATGGCCACTACAGTGATGATAACAGATATAATAGAGGTCATCACAAAAGTTGAGATAAGGCCGGCCTTTACTCTTTCAACCTTGTTGGCACCTAAATTTTGTCCGACAAAAGTGGATAATGCTGCGCCGAAATTCATGGCGGGCAGGGCGGCCAGCGAATCAATACGCATGGCAATTGAAAAAGCTGCAATCACATTTGTACCAAAGAGGTTTACAATCCAAACAATGGCAATTAAACCCAGCGAAACAAAGGTTTGTTGCAACCCTGAAGGCAATCCGATTCGTATACTTTGCCTGAATATTTCCCTGTCGAATTTCAATTTCCGGATGGTGAGTCTTACCACATCATGAGTCCTGTTTAAATAAATGATGGCGGTGATAAACGCACCACCCTGAGCAAGAATGGTACCGATGGCAACGCCAGCAACTCCCCATTTAAAAACAATAACAAAAAGAAGATCAAAAATCACATTGGTAATGGTGGAAAGTATCAGGAAATAAAGCGGTGTTTTCGAATCGCCAAGCCCCCTCAAAATAGCTGCAGTTCCGTTAAAACCAAAAAAGAAAATGAGTCCGGATAAATAAATTTGAAGATATGTGGTGGCATACGGAATAACATTCTCAGGAAGCTGGATCAGTTTGAAAATTGGTCCGGTGAGCCATATACCGATGACGGAAAGGATGATGGATGCAACAAACAAAACGATGTATAGGGTGTCGATGGTTTTTTTAACCATGTCAAGTTTTTTCGCCCCGAAGTATTGGGCGATAATGATCGTGGCACCCGTGGCAAAGCCAATTACCAGCGAAATCAGTGCAAATATGATGGGAAATGAAGCCCCAACAGCAGCCAGGGCCTCTTTGCCAATAAAATTACCAATAACAATGCTATCGACAATATTATACATCTGCTGGAAAACATTTCCCAACAGCATGGGTGCCGCAAACTGAAAGATCAGCTTGCTTTCCTTACCGGTTGTGAGATCTTTCATGAACTACTTTTTCTTCCTCCGACGCAGTGCAACCGAAATATTGCAGGGGCAAAAGTATCAAATATGTGGTTGCCGGAAGAATTCCTGCTTAATGAATAATGAACACTAACGGCAAGTAACTTATTTGAACAAATACCTGTGGAAAACATTTTTTGATTAAACATTGTTTACCCAATGTATTTAATTGGAATTTTTTACTTTTGCCATTCTTAAAAAGCAACAACATGATTGAAACAATAAAAACTCCCCGATTTCTTCTGATAGCAGGCATTATCCTCTTTGGTGCAATGATGCGTCTGGTGCCTCACTGGCCTAACTTTACACCCATTGCGGCGATGGCTCTTTTTGGAGGTGCCTATCTGAAGAAAAAACATCTTGCTTTCATCGTTCCTTTTGCTGCTATGTTTCTCAGTGATCTTATTCTGGGACTTCACCAATGGATGATTGCTGTATATATCAGCTTTGCGCTGGTTGTTGCAATTGGAATGCAGTTAAAAAGCCGGGTTAAGGTTGGGAGTGTATTGCTTGCAACTGTTTCAGCATCCTTGTTGTTTTTTCTTATCACCAATTTTGCTATCTGGTATGGAAGTCCCTGGTATACCCAGGATTTTGCAGGTTTACTCACCTGTTATGCGGCCGGTTTGCCTTTCCTGAATAACGGGATTATTGGCGATCTTTTCTTTTCAACAATTTTCTTTGGTGGTTTTTACTTTGCCCAGAAGAGGTTTCCGGTATTTGCAACTGTTGAATTGAAGAAGTAAGTATAGAAATCTGAGTCGTAATTCCCTTAAGGTTTCAATATTTATCCGTTGTCTTTTCTTTCATGGAGGATACTGATGAATTTTATAACTCTTTGAAAAAATGGATACAATTTATTGCTTTTCTACTACCAGTGTTACTTTATTAAAATCAGAAGCACTATTGACTACCTCCCTGTAAGCGGGATATTCTTCGACAGAATATTCAATCTGGTCGTAATATTCGTGAATATTCACTACAATTTCATTTTCTGAATACATATGGGTTGATTTGAAAAGTAAAATTTGCTTTCCTTCAACAACATATTCTGCAAAAATATCGAGGTCGCCGGCATTTGTAACGCTGAATCCTTCAGGAAAAATAATCTTTAATTCACGATCGAAGGTTCTTTTATAGTTATCATAAACAGGCAATATCCTTGATGTTTCGCTATAAAGTTCCTGCTGAGGCCCAATGAGTAATCCAATTTTAAATAAAAAATGATCCCCTGCAACATTTATTAAGTCGCCATTTGAAATATCATATTTGATTATAAAAGGTTCTTTCCCTACTTTTTCAGGTTCGGTATTGAGAAATGACCATGAATTGACTGTACTGTTGGGAATGTAATTATCAGCTCCATCCGTTGCTACCTCTTTCTTTATGTCCTCGCTGATCAATTCCATATAGGGTTGAAGTGGAGAAGCAAAATAACCCATACTTTTTGTTGTAACATCAAGATCAACTTTTGAAAAATCAGGATTTATCGTTGCAATAACAAAATGGTTATGATAAGTTTCGTTATAACCCAATGGCTCGATATACTTGATTTTACCAATTCCGGAATCAAGATCACCCAATGAAACCCGCTTTATAAACAAACCGAAATTATTGGTGAATATTGCAGGTGGTAATCCATAACGGTATTCAAACTTATCTGGAGACATATATTTACCGGTACCCGGGAAATATATCAGGTGACCTGTCAGGAAATTGAATGACTCGAATAAAGGATCAAAAAGGATAGACGTTCGATCGCTTGTCACTACTAACTGATGATCTATTTCTAAAACTTTAAAAATGTTGGCAAAAAGATTAACCATTCCTGTTTCTGAGGCTGTTTTGTTTGAAAGTATGGAAGATATTTTTTCTAATTCCGGATTGGAATATTCTACGATGTTAATATTGTTTTTAACATAATTCTCAATTTTGAAAATTTGCTCTTCTGTTGGCAAATCCATGTTAACATCAGCATTTTTTAAAAACTTATCAATGGCCTTAAAATCCTGCTTATCTGCATTGGTATAAACACGTTCAAATATAATTCGACTTGCCTGACCATAAGAAGTAATATCGCGCGAGTTATTGGCCAGGTTTCGGTCGAGTTTATAAATCAATTGCTTCAGTAATATTTTGTAAGGAGCACTTTCCTCTTGTTGAAGACCTTTGATACTGTCAATGTAGAAAACCCAATGATTATTTTCCGAAAGGGTATCCATCACAACGTGGTTGGTGTCGTTTCTGACCAAAAAGTCAAAAAGGAGATTCTCTGGTGAAAACAGATCGAATTCGAAACGAAGTATCGGATCCTTGTCCTGTATAAAAACTCTGCGGCCGTTGTAGTCAGGATATTGTTTAATAACATGAATCAATTCAATCATATCGCCTTTTTCGAGCCCCTCCAAGGCAAAATATTTGTACTTTTCCCCTGTTTCTTCATCGTAGGAATCCAGGATTTTTGAATCATCCGTTTCAATCACATTTTTACCCGGTTTTATGATCCGGGCTTTTGCCATTACAATTTCTGAGCTTTCATTATAATAAATGTAAATATTATTGTTCCTTTTTACTTCTTCTTCCGAATTTATGAATAGGATTTTGTGTTCGGTATCAAATTCGACAAAATCATCGCCCTGATAGGCAAACTCAATCACAGTTTTAGAAAACAAGGTGACCAGTTTTTCATCATTAAGATTTTCCGGTACGACAGGAAATTCGCCCCAGCTGTAATTTTCATGAAAAAGTTGCGCCGGAACCTTAAGTACCAGGCAGATAAAAAGCAGGGTTGTTGTAACTAATATTTTATTCATTCTTAATAAGTAATATGGTTTGTTTATAGGATTGTTCTATGGCATTTATAAAAGCTTTGTACTCGGGAAACAAATCAGGCTCTACAAGTATAACATCATACCAGGTAACCTGATCATAATGAATTGTATTGTTTTTGATTGAATACTTCAAATGCATGTAAAAATGTTCTCCTTCATAAATCAACTCTTCCGGCATATAGTCCAGTTTGTAATTCTCCGGAATTAATAAACTGAACTGATTTGAAGTGTAAGCATTGTAGCCTAAAAAAACAGGATGTTTCCTGTTATCCTTTATTTTAAGCCCCAGCCATCTTTTATTCAGATTTAAATTAATGAATATTTTGTCATTTATGTACTGGACGTAATCATTCAGGACAAACTTATAGGTCATGGTTACTTCCTTTTCATAATTTTCATATTCTCCAAGTAAGTATTCATCAAGGACAAACTTGTTGCTGCCTTTCATTATCCTGTTTTCGAGCAATCGCTTTTTTTCCTTTTCGTTTCGATGATTCAATGACAGGTACAGATTTGTCTTGAAATACCCGGTTCGTTTAAGTATACCGGTTCCGGTTACAGATGCGCCCTCTATTTGAAGTTTTACACTATCCGTAAAGCAACTTACGGTTGGTGGCTGGACTGGTATTTTTTCGATACGAAAGGAATCCGCACTCATACATATCAAAGCTTCTTTACCCTGAATAAAAGAAGAAGGGAGATAAAAGTTATGATATCGATTGGTACCATCCAGAAAATAAAGAGAATCTCCAAATTCGCAGGTCAGGATCATGTGATTGTCTGCATTGGGTGTAGGCACCTCATGGTATGTGTAGGGCAAATCATTGGAACCTACCCAGGTTAACCAGGAAGTAATACCCCTTGCCTTTAACAAAGCATACAACAACATTGATTTATCTTTGCAATCACCGTAGCGGTTTTTAAGTGTAACGGCAGCTTCTCGCGGTTTGAAACCACCGATACCGTATTCAAAATCGATATATTTTATATTTGACTGAATCCAGTAATACAAAGATCTGACTTCTTCAAATTTGCTGTTGGTTTGTTTTGTAATGCTATCAGCCATAGCCTTTACGGCTGGGTCAACTTCGGCATTAATCAAATCACTGACAAGTGAATAATACCATTTATTTAGATTATGAAGGTCTTTTAAAACAAATGTTTCCTTTTGATTATAAACAAAGCTGTTGATTTTGATCATAAAATGGGGCTCAAAATAGGAAAACCCCGGTTCATTATCTTCATTGATAATTTTATCGATATGTTGGATATTACACGAACGGATATTCTTGTTTTTTTTTACTGATTGTTTGAACCGGCAATAATCACCAGCACCATTCAGCATAATCAGATCGTAATCTATAGCTGCATCGCATTCAAGAGTGATCTCCATGTTATGTACCGGCATTCCCGAACTCAGGTAAACAGCTGGAATAAGACAAGGATCATGAATTTGGTATTTTGATTTCAATTCAATGATAGTTCCTTCGCCTACCCCGTGAAACGTAAAACTCAATTCTTTAACATCATCATAAAATGAGCCTCCATTTACATTAGCCTTCTCCTTGTAATCATTTGCAGAAACTCTTTTATATTTTTTACCATCAGGTATATATGAGTTGGCTTCGTAATCAATTAACTCGCTAAATGTTGAAGTAAACAACGACTGGGAGGGCGTCATTCCTGACGGATTCTTCAGGAATATTATTTTTTCGCTTTCAATCCTGTAAATCTCAATCTTTTCATCTTTCAGTTCGAAGATATAGTGTAGATTTCGATCTAATTTAACAGCCGTTTCATCAGGATACATGCTCTGCAATTCCGAAACGAATTCATTGGGGTTTTGAGAAAACGAACTCAAATAGAATAATCCCACAAATAACAAAATGGATATAAAGTTATTTCGCTGGCTGAGAATCATATACTTTACCATTTACATAAAATTCACGTAAGGTAATTTTGCCATCTTTCTCGCAGAATTCCGACCAACCGCTCCGTTCACCGTTTTTATATGAATGTCTCTCTTTCATTTGCCCATTTTCGTAATATTTCATATACGGTCCATGTAATTCATCGTTCAGGTAGTTGGAATGTAACTTCAATTGTCCAGAAGGGAAATAGTCTTCATTTAAGCCGTTGCGTTCTCCAAGAATATAATTGGTTTCTGAAGCAATCTTTCCGTCACTGTTCCATGTTTGATACCGGCCATTGATTTCTCCTCCCAGCATTTCATATTCACGCGCTTTTTCGCCTCCCTTATAGTAAGTAACAACCTTGCCGGAACCATTTTTAAGGAGGATCATGGGATGTGTTTTTCCATCACTGTTCTGGTATGAATATCCTAAAAGCTGGCCGTGATCGTAATATCTTATCATTTGAAGTTCTCCTTTATAGCTGTAAAAAATGGCTTCTCCATCAATATCACCTTCATAATAGGTCGCTTCGTAATCTTTGATCCCTTCTTCAGAATACGAGATATAGGAGCCATGAAGTAAACCCTGATAGTAATTTCTTTTACCTGAAATTACTCCATTGTCATAGTAGATAACCCACTCTCCTTCTCTACGTCCTGCTTCATACTTTCCTTTTGTATTCATAGAGCCGTTTTTGAAAAACCAGGTCCATTCACCTTCAAATTCGTCATCAAAAATATCGCCGGTCGACTCTATTTTTCCATTATGATAGTAATGTGTAAAGCGACCGTGGGCAATACCGTTTTTGTATCTATACGTTTTCATCACATTACCATTTCGGAAATGAATTGTACCGGTACTGTCTTCGTAATATAAAACACGCTTGGTTTCTTTTCCCGTAGTATCATAATAAATAGTAGAGATATGTTCGTCATTTTCCCAGTATTCTTTTGAATCCAAATGACCTTCAACAGCATAATTATATTGATAGCCATTAATTTGGCCATGTGTTCTGAATGTTTTCTTCGACAGGCTGCCATCAGGATAATAAAACAACCATGTTCTCTCTGCCAAATCATTTTTATAAAATCCCTGTTTTTTGATTGTGCCATTAACAAAATATGACTGAAATAATCCTTCGGCTTTACCCTTTTCATATGGACTGGTAGATTGAACTGATCCATCGGCATAATATTCAGTATCGGTCCCTGTTAGTTTACCATCATCAAAAATCTCCTTTGAAACAAGGTTGCAGTATGCATCATAATAAAGCCATTCTCCTTGTTTACTATCGCGATCGGTATAATTGCCCTTCACCTCCAAATTGCCGTTCAGGTAATACGATTCGAGGTGATAACCTCTGTTGTTTGACTTCACCTCATTTAGAGGATTCCCGTTTTGGTCGAAACAGACGAAAGACATAAATTTATCATTTTTGTAAGTATATTGGTTTGTAAGTATGCCATTGATATCATACGCCTCATTTATGCCGTCGAACTCTCCCTTGTCGTTATAATGTCGGATGCTTTCAATTTTCCCGTTTGAAAAATACCGGATCCACTTTCCTGTTTTCACACCCGATGTGTACAAACCTTCTTCATATAAATTACCATTCCGATAATATTCCTTATATTCTCCATGTACTTCTCCATCCTGGTAATGATAAGTAAGTTCGTGATTACCGTTACGAAAATAGTGGACCTCGTCACCGATGCGTTTATCCGCTTTAAATTCAAGTTTAATCCTGATCTGCCCATTTGAATAGTACGTTTTGGCCGGCCCTTCCAACTGATCATTTACAACGGTTAATTCTGTAGCAATGAAACCTTCACCCAGATCGTGGAATAAATAGCTATTCCCATTTTCACTGCCATCCGTATAGTTACTGATCGAATTTATTACACCGAAATCGTTGTACTTAATTTGTTTACCATGAATTTGACTGTTTTTATAATCCGACTTTTCAATCAGAATTCCCTTGCTGTTAAAGTTTTGATAAACACCATTTACCTCGCCCATAACAAATTCTGCAATTTCATCAACCTTTCCATTTGTATGATACCAATGCCATTCTCCATCCTTTTTCCCTCCATTAAATGAGCCTTTGGATTTGATGTTTCCGTCATCGTAATAGAAAACACATTCACCATCCAGTTCGTCCTGATCATCCAACTTGCCAATCAAAATACATGCTCCGTCATCGTTATAAACATATTCATATCCTTCGTCGCCGTTAAAAAGATTGTCTGACATCAAGAGCTTTAACCAAAGAGAACCAGCATAATTGACAAATTTATCTACCTCATTTTCGTGCTTTTTTAATTTTTTGAGGTATTTTTCATTGGTAGTCGAAGCTAAAATGTGATAAACAAACGGATCAAAATTGCCACTGCTAAAAATTTCTTTATAGAACGGCACATACTTTTTATCCCAGAATCCTCCATTGCCTTCAAAATTAGCAAGCATCTCCAGCAATGCGTGATTTTGCTTAACCAAAGGGTCGTCAAATTCATTCGATATCTTATACTTTCCACTCAATGCTGTATAATTGTTAATAAGCAGGTCTATCTCTTCGAAGGCTTTATCGTCCTTTGAAATTTTTATACCTCTTGGTTCAGATTCGTTTTTCTCTGATACCATTGTATTCAGGAACATTAAAATATCAAGTGAATTTACTCCGGTAGGTTCTATCATAAGGGAGGTATTAATACACAACATAGCCTGTGCTATAAGATGCTCATTATAACATAACTTCCCAAGTTCAAGGTGTGCATTTGCATAAAAAGGGTTAAAGAGAATAGTCTGCTTAAAATCATTTGCAGCGTCTTCATAATTTTCCAGATGGAGGTTAGCTACACCCCTGTTATAGTGAATCAGATGGTTGGCTGGATAATACTGTAAAGTCTCATCAAAGTATTCTAACGATTCCTCATACTTCTCAAGCCGGAGAAGAGATACCCCTTTATTGATACGAAATGAAACATCGAAATCATTAAAGGGAGGCATAGCATCACAAATTTTTATCGATTCATCATACATTTCCCTGTCAAAAAAAATTTTAGATTTCAGGAATTGGTAAGTAATGAAAAGTGTATCGTTTTCGTCAATCTGATCAATGATTGCTAAGGCTTTTTCCCAGTCCTCATCATTGTATTCATCCAATACTACCTGCAAATTTTCTACAGGATCAAAAAACATCAATTTCTCCTGGCAAAACGAAACAAAGCTAAACAGCGAAAGGAAGGCTAAAAGAATTTTTTTCATAACAGGTAAATTAAGTTTTTTCTTTTTTTTAATCTTCGTGAAAATGTCAGGATAGGTATATGAAAGTGACTTTTCAACTTTTTTATATGTAATAATATGAGGTTCATCCTTCTGCTTTTCAAAGATCAATATGCTAAATTATAAAAACAACAATTTCAAAAAATAGAAATTGCTTTTACATGTGTAATTTATATTTATTCAAAATAAGTGGCGCCGGAAGCCCAAACTATCGTGTTGGCTCATTTCTTTCGATTGCCTTTTAGAAGTAAGAAAAAATGGCCGAAATTTTAGGAAATAGTTGTAAAAGATTTGTCAGGATGAAATTTTAATGTTAATACGCTATGAAGCAATAAACTATATTTCCCGCTGATCCCGCTGACTTGCGCAGAATGGCAGAATAAACATCAGCGTTTTCTGCAATATCTGCGAGAAAAATATCAAGAGAGGCTTTATCTCTTACATAAGCGGGTGATTAAAAACTATATTAAAGATTTTTCACTTTTTCAGATGGACCATCTGCTTAAGTAGTTCAACCCTTTAAAGAAAACTGGCAATCGATTTATCAAGAAACCATCCCGGAAGTTGGAACCTTTCTATAAAATACTATTCAAATAGTGACTCATCCCGCTCCAAAAGCAGAATTGAGTGCTGTGGCACAATGAAATACTTTTCGTTGTCGTACATCACTTCCACAGCACCTTTTTGCATAAATATGGCCAGGTCGCCTTCTTTCGCCTGCAAAGGAACGTACCTGATCTTGTCGTCGCTGTTTTTCCAGGGTTCATCGAGGTCTTCGGCGGGCATTGGGATCGGATACCCGGGTCCCACTTTGATTACATATCCCGATTGCACATCTTCTTTCTCCTGGTAACCGGGAGGTAACAACAATCCGCCTTTGGTCTTCGAATCGTGTTTAACCGGTTTGATCAGCAGCCTGTCGCCCACAACGATCAGGTTTTTAAGTTTTCCTTTTTTAGAAATCGAGGTCATAATTCTTTTTGGATCAGGACCCGAGTGTGGCCACCATTACCGCTTTGATGGTATGCAGCCTGTTTTCGGCTTCGTCGAACACAACAGACGCTTCCGATTCGAAGACATCCTCGGTGACTTCCATCGCATCAATGCCATGTTTTTTGTAGATATCCTCTCCCACTTTTGTATCCCTGTTATGGAATGCGGGAAGGCAATGAAGGAATTTTACTTTCGGATTTCCTGTTTTTTGCATCAGTTCTTTATTCACCTGGTAAGGAAGCATCTCTTTGATCCTTTTTTCCCAGAGTGAAGGATCTTCACCCATCGACAACCAAACATCCGTATAAAGGAAATCAACACCTTTCACACCTTCTTCCACATTGCTGGTTACGGTGATCTTTGCTCCGGTAGTTTTGGCAATTTCGTTGCACTGATCGATAAGTTCCTTGTCGGGATATCCTGATTCAGGGGCCACTGCGCGATAATCCATGCCCATTTTTGCAGCACCAACCATCAGCGAATTTCCCATGTTGTTGCGGGCATCACCCATATAAGCAAAAGAGATTTGGTGAAGCGGTTTGTCGCTATGTTCCATCATGGTCATAAAATCGGCCAGGATCTGGGTAGGATGAAATTCGTTGGTTAAACCGTTCCAAACCGGAACACCGGCATTTTGGGCAAGTTCCTCGACGATCTCCTGACCGAAACCACGGTATTCGATCCCATCATACATTCTTCCCAACACCCGTGCGGTGTCTTTCATGGTTTCTTTGTGGCCGATTTGTGTGCCTGAAGGCCCAAGATACGATACCTGTGCTCCCTGATCGAAAGCCGCAACCTCAAAAGCGCAACGCGTGCGGGTAGAAGCCTTTTCAAAGATCAGAGCGATATTTTTGCCCTTGAGCCTTTGCTGCTCGGTTCCGGCATATTTTGCCTTTTTCAGATCGAATGAAAGATTGAGTAAAAATTTGATCTCTTCCGGAGTCAGGTCCAGAAGTTTCAAAAAATGCCTGTTTCTCAGATTGAATGCCATAAAAATATTTTTTTAGTGATTATAATTGATTTAAACCATTACGATTCTTGTTCCGCCATCATCTACACCTAACAGGGTGGTTTTGGTAATGATGGCATCTTTGCCGGTATTTGCCACAAAATCAACTGCTGCCCTGATCTTGGGAGCCATACTGCCTTCTGCAAATTGTCCTTCGGCAAGGTATTTTTCTGCTTCAGCAATGGTCATACGGTCGATGGTTTTTTCCTGAGGCGTATTAAAGTTAAGACAAACTTTGGCAACATCCGTAAGGATAAACAGCTTATCGGCCCCGATTTGTTTGGCCAGCAATGCCGAAGCAAGATCTTTGTCGATCACGGCATCGATCCCCTGTAATTTGTTCGGTTCCACATAAAATGCCGGAATACCTCCCCCTCCGACTGCGATCACGATCTGTCCGCTGCGGGCCAATTGTTCGATCGATTTCTTATTGCTTATCACAAGTGGTTTAGGCGAGGCAACGACCTTGCGCCATCCCCCACGCTTTTTATCTTCAACATATTTCGATCCGGTTTCTTTGGCCATTTTATCCGCAACTTCTTTATTATAGTAAGGGCCAATGGGTTTGGTCGGATTTTGAAAAGCCGGATCGTTTTTATTGACCAACACCTGCGTGATGATTGAAATGATATCGCGATCGAGATCGTGCGCAGCCAGCACATTTTTGAGTTGCTGTTCGATGATATAACCGATAAACCCCTGTGAATAAGCAACACAAATATCCAAAGGCATTGTAGGTAATCCATGTACCTGGTTGCCTGCCTGCTCCGAAAGCAGAATGCTGCCTACCTGAGGTCCATTCCCATGTGTGATCACTATATTGTAATTTCTGTTTATCAGGTTCAGCAGATTTTTACTTGCTTCATAAGCATTGGCCTCCTGTTCGTCGATAGTACCTTTCTGGCCGGCCTGCAACAAGGCGTTTCCTCCAAATGCAACTACTCCAAGCTTTTTCATGATATATACCGGTTAAATTTTTGGCAAAACTATGAATTAATTAGCAATGGCTTAGGTATAATTAAGGGGATGTAAGGAAAAATATTTTTCCTTAAAGGCTTTCCGCACATTGGATCAAAACAATTTACTTTTAATAAACATTTAATTACTCAACGACTTATTTTAGTTCTACGAAGTTGTAAATTATTAATGCTTTTCCTTTTTGTTTTGAAATTGAATCGCCGATCTTCAAGTTGTGCTTCAGGTATTCTTTTTGAAAATCAGGATAAAACCACTCCTCTCCAAATTTAATTCTATATATCCCATGAACGGTTCCGATTTGAGTTACCGTCCCGCAAAAACTGCTGTCGTTTATATAGCTCTCGAAAGTGGATGTATTTCTTACTTCTATGTATTCGTGATAAGCGAAATAAATAAAATATGCCAAAAGCGAAAAGAGCAACAACAGCGCGCGATTTTTTAACCTGGAATTTAACCAATCACTCATATGATTGCTATTTAGAATGACAAATATAAAAATCACACCTCAAATCCTGATATTAAAACCATATGAAATCAGATATTTGATCAAAACAATTTTAGTATTTTCGGGCTAAATTATTATTTGATGAGGTTTTGACAGCAATACGATCAAAAAATAAAACCAGATTTTTATCAGGGCTGATTGGAGGACTTTCAGCATTTGTTTTTGTTGCTGTTTTTGTTAAACTTGATCCCGAAAGACCTGAAAGCACGTTTACACTTGCCACTGCGGTTTTGATGGCCATCTGGTGGATCGCTGAAGTGGTGCCGCTTGCTGTTACAGCTTTGTTACCCGTCGTTTTGTTTCCGCTTTTTGGTATCCTGGATGGAAAATCGGTTTCATCAGCTTATTTTAACGATGTGATCTTTCTTTTCCTGGGAGGCTTCCTCGTTGCACTTGCCATGCAAAAATGGAATCTTCATAAGAGAATTGCATTGCGAATACTCTTGTTTACCGGCGTTAGTCCGGGAAGGATTTTGTTCGGTTTCATGCTGGCTACTGCTTTTCTGTCAATGTGGATCAGCAACACAGCCACAGCTATGATGATGATCCCGATCGTTATTTCAGTGATTGATCAATTGGAAAAACAATTGGGGAAAAAGCAAAGTAACCGGTATTCGATAGGTTTGTTACTGGGAATTGCCTATAGCGCTTCGATTGGTGGAATAGCTACTTTGGTTGGGACGCCACCGAATTTGGCGTTTGCCAGGATATATGCCATCACTTTTCCTGATGCACCAGAGATCACTTTTGGACAATGGATGGTTTTTGCGCTTCCTTTAAGTGTTCTTTTTCTGTTATTTACCTGGTTTTATCTTTACAAAATCTTCTGTAAAAATTTGAAATATTCGGGTCGGACTTACCAAAACGAGCTTAGGGAACAGTATGCCGAAACCGGTAAAATGGGATCAGAAGAAAAAACAGTGATGTCAGGATTTGTATTATTTGCCTTGCTGCTGCTATTCAGAAGTGATATTCATCTCGGATCATTTGTTATTCCCGGCTGGGCTGATATATTTTCAAATCCAAAATATATTAACGACGGGACTGTTGCAATTTTGATCGGAATATTGTTTTTCCTGATACCTGCACGAAGAGGCAGCGATTTTATCCTCGACTGGCAAACTGCACAGCAAATTCCCTGGCGCATCATTCTGCTTTTCGGAGGTGGTTTTGCGCTGGCAGATGGTTTCACAAAATCAGGGTTATCTGCATGGATTGGTGAAAGTATGGGCGGTTTCGGTGCACTTCATCCTTTGATCATCATTTTGCTTATTTCAACCATTATGATCTTTTTAACGGAAGTAACATCAAATACAGCCACCGCTCAAATGATACTTCCCATTGTTGCAGCATTGTCGGTTTCTGTAAATGTACATCCCCTGTTGTTTATGCTGCCAGTTACCATAGCAGGTTCGATGGCATTTATGTTG
Organism: Bacteroidales bacterium; assembly: GCA_020438135.1. Taxonomy (GTDB): domain Bacteria; phylum Bacteroidota; class Bacteroidia; order Bacteroidales; family JAADJA01; genus JAADJA01. The sequence goes on from JAGQVF010000020.1 coordinate 39,057, forward strand.
CCCGTTGCCACACCTCCCAATGCTATAATCTTTGGAACTGACAAGGTAAGGATTCTTGATATGTCAAAGACCGGTTTTGTTTTAAACCTTGTTGGAATAATTTTTATTACCCTTGCAATTTGGTTTTATGGAAGATTCGTATTTGGAATTGAAGGTTGGGAACTGCCCACCTGGGCGATATATTAAATAAATTATGAAATTACCCGCATCCGATATTTTGCTGTTGATAGGTTATGCAGCGGTTTGCATTGCCATCGGATTTTGGAGCTCACGAAAAAAAAGCGATTCCGACTACCTGATCTCAGGTCGAAATCTTGGCTTGATGGGTTTTATATCCTCCGTTGTGGCAAGTTATATCGGCGGGGCAGCCATTGTGGCTTATTCAGCTTATGTGTATGAATTCGGTATATCTGCCATCGCTGTATTTGTGGGTACTGCTGCAGGCTTTTTAATTTTTATTCCCTATGCCCTTAAGCTTCGTGCAATCAGTTCCGAAAAACAATTTATCACCCTTTCGGATTGGTTTTATTTTAAATTTGATAAGAGAACCGGTTTTTTATCGGCTGCGATCCTGCTCGTTGTTTATTTTGGGATGTTACTCAACCAGTTCATAGCCGGCAGCAGCATCCTGGCTAACATCAGCGGAATGAAATACGAATCGGCCCTGATGCTTTCCAGCCTGGTGATTGGCATATACCTGATGGCGGGTGGGTTTAGCAGTGTGATCAAAACCGATATTTTCCAATACATCATCCTTTTTGTTCTTTTTGTGGTGTTGGGAATAATGTTGTTGCGCGGTGATGCTCAATTCACGAACGAACTGGCAGATTTTTCGAGGATGGACCCAGCCATGAC
>JAGQVF010000281.1 GCA_020438135.1 Bacteroidales bacterium
ACACCACCATCGGTTCCGATTACGGCGTAATGCAGTTCATCATCGGTATAACCCGCGCCATCGTTAATGATAAGAGCATCCCCACTGAGCCCGGTATTCGACGGAGACCACGGACCGGTTAATTCCGCAGACAGGAAAACACCCCCTCCGTTTGTTCCGATCATCCATTCGGCATTTTGTGAAGAAGCATCCCCGAAAAAGAAATGACGCACATCGTTTTGAGTCAGCCCGTTCGAACAGTTCTGGTAATTTTGGTGATCGGTGGTATAAAAAGCTCCACCCTGGGTTGCAGCCCAGATAACCGTTGGTGCTCCACCACCCCGGATATCATTTACGAAAAGGTTTCCCATGTTCCCGGTCACATTTTCCCAGGTATCACCATTGTCGGTGGTTTTGTGAATGCCATCGCCAAGGGTACCCACCATCAGGTCGTCGCCAAAGCAAAACATTGAGCTGACATCGGCACTGCTGCCGGAAACAGGAACTGGCTGCCATTGGGCCTGTGAAGTAGTCCATACAATTGCAGCACACACAATCAGTAGAATTTTTTTCATTGTTTCATTTTTAGTAAATACTGATATTTTAACGCTGTGTTTTTCCGGCATTTTGGATGTCGGAATGAACAGGCAAATTAACTGCTTCTGTACAGGCAGATAACTAAGGTGAATTTCGGATTTTGATAGGGTGTTTACCTTATTTTGAAGAAATCAAATTTATGGATTATGAAAAAACGATGAGCCGGCAAATTCAGTGCAAATTACTATATTTCGTATTTATCATTCATAAAACTCATAGCTGTATGATGTCTTGAAGCGCTGGGAGGTGCTTCGTGCATACAGTCCGGGCTCTAACTGAAAGGCCTGCCCCATATCGTAGCTGATGGTCTCTTCCGTCAATCCGTTTTCGTTATAGGTATGTATTTTAAACGCCACAACCGTATCGCCTGATAAGTCGATGGTTTCCTCCCTGACGATCTGATCTTTTTCATTGTAAGAAAGTTGTGTCAGTAAGCTGTTTCCGCTTCGCTGCAAAACCAGGGTTCCCCGGTCGTTATATTCCGAAACGATTGTAATAACCAGTGTGCCCCGCTCACTGTAATGAAGTTCTTTTACCGGATCGCCGGCAGCATTATACACAAAGTTTTTTTTGATGATGAATGTTTCCTTCTCCCCAAATTCCGTAATGGATTTAACCAGTCCCTTCTCATCGTATTCATAAACAAATTTCTGCTGTATGGTTTTGTCCTCATCAAAAACCACCCGTTCCAGTAAATTCCCCTTTGAATCAAATCGTTGGATCTCTTCACCCTCCGATTGATTATCCTCATCAAAAGTTTTTATGAAAAGCTCATGTCCGTGCCGGATCCGTGTCTGTATCGATTTCGATCCATCGGAATAGGTGGTTTCGGTCTCTTTGAGTTCCCCGTCGGGAGTATATTTAAAAGTTAGTTTTTCCGCCACTTCTGTATCATTTAAATAGTGAAGTTCCTCGGTTAGATGGCCTGATTCATCAAATCTGTATCCACTTGCCGTTTCAATCTCACCTTCTGTTGTAAAAGTGATGTCCTTGATCAATTCCTCCGCCGGGTTAAATTCGCGGTAAGAACTTTTGTATGGATTGAATTCAGTGCCATCGTCTGCGATAAGAGAGGTGTAGCCTGTAATGCTTTTTATTTTTTTCATGATTGCGATATGTTTATGACTGATCAGATTTTCGTTGCATCTGTCCGCCCACTGGCGGAAACGAGTGCGAGTTGGCGAGTAGGAGGTTGATACCAAAACTTATTTTGTTTTATCTAAAAACGGATTATTGGATAACAATCCGGAACCATGATGCACGGTTAAAATATAAACATGCGATTTTGGTTGGTAATGATAAATTATTCTATAATTCCCTGATATTATCTCTCTTATTTCTTCTATGTTTATTTCGGGCACAATCCTTCCCGCAAGAGGATGGTTTTCAATTAGTCTGGCTGTGTTGATCAGTTTTTCAATGGTTAACCTTGCATATTTATCAGAGTCCTTTGCAATATAATCCCTGATATCTTCTAAATCGGACAACGCCCTTCCGGTCCAGATCACCTTAATCATTTAAAAGCTTATCTTCTATTTCTTTTGTGGAATATAGGTTTCCTTCTTCAATGTCCTTTAATCCCTGTTCAATTTTATCCAGAAGAATGATTTTGTCGATGACTTCATCGACAGTAACTTCGTCGGGCAGCGTCTCAATGGTTTTCCTGATTTTTTCTTTTGTCAGCATTATTTCTAAGTTTCTACAAATTTATGAATATTAACGATAAAATAAGGAAAGCTGTTGTCAGTAATTTCTTTCTGGAATTTTATCAGACCTGTTAGGTTTGCTGAGGCAGGGGTGATGGCTAACCTAACAGGTCCCGCTGCCTCCTTCGTTGTACTTTGCTGCTCATAAGTAAAAATAAATTTGGAATCCCAGACCATCACTTTATGATCAGGTTCATTTCCGACAGTTCCTGACCGATTTGGTGTATACCTGCAAGTATCTTTTCGGTTTGTTGTGGCGACGGCTTTTTACGTCCCTGTACATATTGAGACAGGAGGGTCGGATTCATCCCTATTCGCTCAGCCAGGAATTTTGCGTTCAATACTTTGAAGTACCGGAAGAATTGTGCAAAATCGATTTCAAATTTTATTTGGTCACGGGTGATCTCAAATTGATCCTCAAAATACAATCGGGTGGCTTCATAAGCATTATTGATTAACTCAGGTACGGTTCGTCCCGTGGTGAAAACCGGATGCTCTTCAGCATAGGCAGAAAATCCGGTCTCTGTTTTTTCGATGATGAGTTTTATTTGTTTGTCGTAGGTTTTCATTGTATTCGATTTAAAGAATTATGCCTGCATCTTTCAGGATTTTTTTCTCGAGTCCTTTACCTATTTCCTGGCTACCGTGGTTTGGGACAACGATTGTTCATTCTTTACGATCATGTTTCAGTTTTACATGCGAACCTTTTTGCGAAACCGGGTACCACCCGTCCTTCCTCAAAATCCGAAGCAATTCCGAACATTTCATTTATCAATGCCTATAAATTAACTGAACACAAAGGTAAATTATTATTTACTTTTTGCACAGGTTAAATTGAATTTTTTCTGTTTGGAACAATCCGGAAGCAGTAAAAGCATCTCTTTACGAGCTGTTAGGTTTGCCCCGGCCGATGAGTGCACCAACCTAACAGGTCTGG
>JAGQVF010000282.1:0-5963 GCA_020438135.1 Bacteroidales bacterium
TGCAAATAGCAGTTTAGAAGATCAGATTTATACCATGCAGCAAGAGGCTGAAACTCAAGGCGAGGCTGCTATGGCATCCAAAACAAGCGTACCCGACACTGTTTATATCGAAAAAACCATAACAGTGTCCCAACCATCAATTAAAACCGAATTGATTAGAGATACCGTTTTTGTGGAACGGACGATATATCTTGATAAGGAAGATCCAGAGGAAATGATTGTCGTAAATGATGGTCCGCCAACGGTTGATACAACAACTCAATCCCTGCCGGCAAGTGACCTTGAAAAGCAAATATTTATTCGCAATAACAACAGCCAAAAACATGAAAAGAAAAGGAAACTGCGATTTAAATTCGGTGGTAGCAAACCTTCTTCAAACAAGGTCGATTATGCACTGAAAACCGAATTGTAATTACTGAAATATTACGCAACGAAACACATCTTAACGAACGAACTTAACATTTACAGAAATGAAAAAAATAAAAAACATCCTGGCGCTCTTACTACTGGTGTTTATCAGCACCGAAGTGCTTTCACAACAGCCTTTCCCCGATTCTGTCCATATTCAAATTGATTCTACGCTGGAAATATTGCTGGCTCTCGATGCAAGCCAAAACATATCCGAAAACATAGAAAACGATTTAAAAAGTTTGCAGATACTCCTCGAAGAGTCCGGTGTAACGCCACCTGAATCGCCGTATACTATTACTTACATCCCCGATGATCTGATATCTGTAAAACCATCAGCACAAAAAGAAACCGTAATTTGGAAGGACACGGAAATAATCATTCATCAGTTTAACAACAGGTGCACGATACATGCAGCCAGTTACCTGATGCTTATCCGTTTTAATGAATTCAGTAATTTAATGGATGACAATTTAATTACAAAAATCAAAGATGTCGTGAAAGATGCAAATAATAAGCAGGGCCGGATGGCAGCTACCTACAACTATACATTTGAAAAAAACAACATGGTTCATCTTGAACATCTTGATGAGATACACGGACAAACGGATATGATAAGCCTAAACGGCGGGGTTGGGGCCAACCTGATTAAAAACCAACCGGTGATTGACATTTCGGCAATGGTATCGCTGCTATTTAGTAAAAAAGGTGTATTGAAAAACGATTTTAATGTTTCGTATAATTCACTTTCCTACTTTAATGATTCTTCCGCATTTAAGGTGAATGGATTTTTAAATATCGGATACAGGTATAATTTTTCAAAAGATGCGGAAAATCCCAATTGGTTAGGGGTAGAGCTTGGCTATCTGGTTAACCGAAGCGGAAATTTATTTGATAAAAACACCTTCAGGTTAGGTGTTAACTGGAAACTAGGAAATAATGTATCTGTTTCACCACAGTTTTATTTCTCAGGTAAATCAACCTACCCGGGTCTTCGGATTGGGTTTGGGTTTTAGCAATCGACAAAGGGTTTTGAAAATATTGAAACTTCATTCGGGGGCATTTAAGCAGGCTCCCGATTTTTTTGTGCCTGGACTCTAACAGGAATAATATTTCATGTAGTGGTCTAAAAAAACGCAATAAAAAACCGGCGAGTCTGAAATTCCGTGGGATTGGCTAATTGGATCCGGATAAATATTTACCGGAAAGATATGAGGGTGGGTATGACTGAAGGGAAGCGAATGTTGAAAAACCGGAGTGAAAATTCGTTAACCAAAAAGTAAAAAAAATAGCTTTTGTAATTTTTTCAGAAAAAAACCGGCATCCTGTTCAAGAGACAGAATACCGGTTTCATCAGCGCAGATTGATTATTTTTTGATGATCCGGCTGGTTTGAATGGTGCCCGCTGTTTGGCACTGCAGCAGGTAAACTCCCGGCTGCTGATCGTGCAGATCAATCATACAATTGCTGTTGAGTGAAGTCAACTCAGCTCTGAAAATCACACGGCCGCTAAGGTCAAGCAGGATCAGTTGCTCAATGGCTTGTCCTGAGCTGGTTTCAACAGTGATCCTGTCAGTGGCCGGATTCGGGTATATGCGTACCGCATCCCGATCACTGTTTTCCGGCATTCCGGTGAGATTCACAAAAACACATTCCGAAGTATCGGTGCATGCAAACTGATCGACAATAACTGCATAATTTCCACTTTCGGTTGGGGTGAACCAGGGATTTGTAGCACCTTCGACCGGTTCGAAATTGTCGTCGCAATCAACCCACTGGTAACTGCCGTTATCGAAGTCGCACCAAAGTGTTCCTTCCACATTGTTTACATTCATGTTGAGGTTACAATCCACCTTAAAAAATGCAATGAAAGAATCGGTGCCGGTACCGGGAGCCTGCATGGGTGCACCACCGGTAACGAAATCAAAGCTGGCCTGACCGGCGAATCCACCACCCACCAGGATGCCTTCGCCATTATGTTCCAATGCGCGCCCCTCGGCCTGAAGGGTTCCGGTAAAAGAACCGGCCCACATATATTCACCCATCGGGGTGTACTTGGCCACAAAAGCATCGTTGTTAAATCCATCGGGAAGGTAGGCCGTATCGGCACTGGGATCAAAATCGGGATTGTAAGAATTAAATGAACCGGTGAGATAGATATTGTTATCCGAATCCACTGCAATCCGCTCAGGCATTTCATTTCCGGATCCTCCCAGGCTGCCTGCGAAAACGAAATCGCCGGTGCTGCTATATTTCGCAAAGAAGATATCCGGTGCACTGCTCACGGGAGCCAGTTGATGGGTTCCTGATCCCGGATCGAAATCGATGATACCATCGTAAACGCCTGTAATGATCACATTGCCCTGGTGATCGAACTGCACATCGGTTCCCTTCTCAGCAGGCTCGGAGCTGCCAAAACCATAAGCATATAGCAGGTTAGCATCGGTATCATAGCGGGCAAGAAAAATATCATCATACCCATTCGAAACCAGCGAGGCAAATCCGATGCCCGGATCAAAATCGGCGGTACCACTGTAAAATCCTGTGATACATACATCCCCGGTGGCAGGTTCGACTGTCAGACCCAACCCATCATCCGTGAGATCACCGCCAAAATTATAGGCCCAGACGAAATCACCCGAAGCGGTATATTTAGCCATAAACAGATCGATATAAACAGCCTGTACCAGGTATTCACCTACCGGATCGGGATCAAAATCAACGGTTCCGGCAAAACGACCGATCACGTAACGGTTTCCGGCGTTATCAAGCGCCATATCGGCTATGTAATCCGTTCCGGTATTGCCAAAACCAAAGGCCGAAATAAAGTTGCCCTGCGGATCGTAGGTGGCGATATAACAATCTTCAGAACCGTTCGATCCGAGATAAAAATTGCCGGTTCCGGGATCAAAGTCGGCGTTGCCGGTAAATCCACCTGCCATAACGATGTTGCCGTTTTGATCGATATCGATGGCATTGCCCACGTCGGTATAACTTGGATTCCCAACCTGGAATGCCCAGTCGAGTAAACCGTTGGGTCCGTATTTGGCGAGGTAGATATCGCCGTATTGATCGGCACTCATATTATAGGTGGCACCGGTCGGATCGAAATCAGCCGGATCGGAATTAAATTTGCCGGTGGCATAAACATTCCCTTCATTGTCGACGGCCATGTCGTTGACCGTTTCGACCAGGGATCCACCAAAATGCATAGCCCAGTCGAAATGAACCTGTGCATAAGAAATGCTTCCCAATAAAAGGAAAGTAAATAGAGTAGCTAAAGTTTTTTTTGTGCTCATAACATTCAATTTTAGTGTATTTGTTTTGTGAATTTAATTTTCGGATGGTGGCAAAATTAGAGGTAGCAGAGGGTGCAGGCTTCAATGAATGGAGTGATTTTGTTCTACCTGATTTCCATGATTTTTCAGGTATTGATCCTTTTCAAAAATTCATGGAATTCTATGAGAAAATCATTGAAATTATAACTGATCTTTGCAATCGATGAAATTCCGGCTGCTAATAATCTCATTCTATATAATATCGGGGCTGTTTTATTCAGAGGTAACAGCACAATCCTTCACTGAACAAACGGATAGCATCCTCCGCGATTTGTCAGGTATTACTAACGACAGCCTGCGTATCGTTCGGTTATCGGATGTGGCCTATTCCTTCGAAAACAATGAACCGGATGTGTCGATTATGCTTTATGATGAGGCCATCCGTTTAAGCCGTAAAATGGGATTTCCTTTCCTGGAAGGTTTAAATGCCAGGTACAAAGGTCTTGTGTTTAAAAACCAGGCACGCTACGATTCGGCACTTCAGTGGATGCATTTGGCTGTTGATCTGATTACAGAAGAAATCAGCATCACCGAAAAAGCCAAGGCATATTTTAGTCTGGCAACGATCTACCAACTGAAAGGAGATTTTGAAAGAGCAACGACACATTACATTTCGTCGATGAAATTGTTTGAAAAAACCGGCAACGAAGTAGGGATATCCAAAGCTTCTTCCAACCTCGGAGCTATGTATTTCGAAATGAACCAAACCGACAAAGCGCTCTATTACGACTCGATTGCGGTAGATAATGCCCGATGGTTAAACGACAGTACAGGACTTGCTTCAGCCCTCGTAAACCTGGGCACAGCCCGAAACAAATCGGGAGATCATGAGACCGCACTCGGCCATTTCCTCGAAGCGATGGCGATCGCCCGTGCCATCAGTGATGAGTTTATTTTGTCGTACATCTATTCAAATCTTGCTGATTATTACGGCAATCTCGATCAATACAATGAAGCGCTGCAGTTTTCCGGGTTAGCCTATGAACTTGCCCGGAAAAATAATAATCCCGCCGAAATGAGTGCATTTTTGCATTACAAGGGTTTTTACCAGGTTAAAACAGGCGCCGGTACCGAAGGCATCTTAAATATGAAAGAAGCACTGAGGCTCAACAGGAAATACGGGTTGAAAGAGGAACGGATCGGACTGCTGAACCATCTCGCTGAGGCTTATGAACTGGTGGATAATACCAGGGATGCACTGATTTTTGTCAGGGCTGCCCATGATCTGAAAGACAGCATCTACACCGAAGAAATGATGGAAAACATCCATGAACTGAGGTTGAATTACGAAACGGAGAAAAAAGAGAAACAAATTGCAGAGCTTCAATACCAGCAAGAGCTTAACCAAAAAAACCGGATATTTCTAATCTGGTCATCGGCCGGACTTGGATTATTGCTGATCCTTTCGGTGATCCTGCTGATCTTTTACCGGCAAAAACTAAAAATAAATCTCTTGTTGGCAAAACAGAACGAGGAGATCAGTCGCCGGAAAATTCAGGCACTTGAACAGGAAAAGACTATCCATTCGATGGATGCAATGATCCGTGGACAGGAAGAGGAGCGAAAACGGATTGCCAATGACCTGCATGACGGACTGGGCAGTTTGCTGTCGACCATTCAGATCCATTTTAATAAAATCCAGGAGGAACTGGAGCACCTGCAAAAACTGAAAACACACCTGCGCGCTTTCGAAATGCTGGATGACGCCTGCGCCGAAGTGCGAAAGATCTCCCACGACATGATGCCGGGATCACTTGAGAAACTTGGACTTCAAGCTGCACTCAAAGACCTGGTGAGCCGGATAGAAACATCCGCGAACCTGAAAGTGGTTTTCCAGGAATTCGGCGACAAAAAACACCTCGACAAAACCAATGAAACCATGCTCTTCAGAATTGTACAGGAAATGCTGAACAACGTTGTGAAACATGCCGAAGCAAAGGAGGTAATACTGCAGTTAACCTGGCATGAACATTCGCTGAACGTGATTGTTGAGGATGATGGCAAAGGTTTCGATGCTAACCTCGTGGATGCAGGGATCGGATTACAAAGCATCCGTCAGCGGGTTGATTACCTGGGAGGTGAACTCGGCATCGACACCCAAAAAGGTAGAGGAAGTACATTTACTATTGACATACCCCTGAACAAAAATCCGAAAGAATGATCAGTGTTTACATAGCCGACGACCACCAGCTTTTTATCGAAGGCATCATTTCGATG
>JAGQVF010000282.1:6066-6579 GCA_020438135.1 Bacteroidales bacterium
ATGGATGGGATCAGCACCTGTAAATATCTGTCGGAAAAACACCCCGATGTGCGCGTGCTTGCGCTGAGCATGTATTCCGAAGCAAGCATCATCGCTAACATGATCGAAAATGGTGCTCTGGGATATATTCTTAAAAATGCCAGGAAGGATGAACTGGTGCATGCGATCAAAGAGGTGGCTGCCGGAAAAACCTATTACAGCAGCGAAGCTTCCCGCAATCTCATCGCGCATTGGATGAGCCACCGGGGTATCGAAAAGCCCAAACCCACCGAACCAATAAAACCAAAGCTAACCCGCCGCGAAAAGGATGTGCTTTACTGGATCATCCAGGAATATACCTCTGCTGAGATCGCCGAAAAACTATTTGTTAGTCATGCTACCGTGGAAACCCACCGCAAAAACCTCCTCGAAAAACTGGGAGTAAGAAACTCCGTCGGATTGGTTAAATCGGCCCTGGATATGGATTTACTGGAAGGATATGAGGGCGGAAATGACCGGAGTGAATAAAATGTT
>JAGQVF010000283.1 GCA_020438135.1 Bacteroidales bacterium
TGAATCACTACCTTCCGCACGTCTGAATTTTCATTCACTTCGATCTTCACAAAATAAACACCCTTTTGATAATGTGAAAAATCGAGCGTTTGGGTATCTCCATACCATTCGAACTTTTCAAGTGTTTTGCCCGTCAGATCTAAAAGACTTACAATCCCATTTCCAAATGAAGCTTTGCCATGAAAAGCAAGTTCCATCAGTCCGTTAGAGGGATTGGGACTTAAGGTAACATACGACGTGGCATTGTAATAATTTTTGTCGATGGCTACGATCGTTGCATTATCCACCGGACTATCGGCAAAAGTCACCAGGTTGCATGCCACTATGAGATGCGGATTGAATCCGTCGTCGCAATCATCACAGGTAACACCGGTCACACAATCAGGATGGTTGGGATGACAGTAGTCCACATAATCTTCATCAAAAACATATCCCAGGGTAATATCACCGCCAATATAGGGTGTCATGTTGTAATCGAACCAGGGGGCAATGCTTCCGGGACACCATCCTGCACGGTTATAAAACCAAGTTCCGTTTTGCGGAGAACAATCATCGGGATTGGGATTACAAATGGCCCAGTTATGCTGCTCAAAGGTTTCATCACCATTCACCCAAAGGTGATGGGTATCTTCATGAAATTCGGCAGCATTTCCGGTATTCAGATCGCCCCAGCCATGACCCGTTGAAACAAGTTTAAGCGTGGAAGCCATTGCATTATTAGGATAGGTAAAAGTCCAGTCCGGAACCGGCTGCAAATTGGCATAATCGCCAAACTGGAAGGTTTCCCACCAAACAATATCAATGAAACTGTAATAGTTTTGCGGTGCTCCTTCGCTGTAATTGAAGGTTAGGTCGTAGATATACCCGTTGTCAAGCGTGTAGCAATTGATCCTGAAATCTACTTTCCCCTGTAGGATCGACATGTAATCAGTCAGATCAATGGTATGCGCACAGGGAACGCCATATGGTGTGATATAACGGATGATTTCCACCCATTTACCATCGTGTCCGCGGGCATCGATGCTGGCTACACGGTCCCATTCGCCACAACCTCCGGTCGGACAACTCACTTCCAGGGTTGCTGATATTTGATCAAAAGCGCCAGTATAAGAAGGCAGTTCAGCCGTCACGACTTGTGAGGGATTATCGGTGCTGATCCAAACTCCATCAACAGCCTGCACTATCATGTCAGCTGCGGTACTGACCACATTTACAGCAACATTTGTGGTAGTTGTAGCTCCAAAATTGTTTTTCGCAATGATGCTGAGTGTATAGTTGCCGTAAGCTGGTGGTGCCCACCATCCTGAATAGTAACCTTCTCCCCAGTTGGTTGGTTCGAAAGTTTGGTTGTTGATGCTGAACCAAACCTGGTCAACCTCAAAAAGTTCAGGATATTGGATGGTTACGTACGCCGCAAGCTGAATGTAGTTAAGTTCCGGAACATACACATCACCTACTAGCGGATTTCGCGCATCAATATCGGGAACATGGGCATCAGGATCGATTACCATAAAAGAATTTTGAACAGGTTCGGCAGGATCGAAAGTTCCGTTTCCGGGTTGTGTGGCTTCGATCAACACTTCGCCGGCGTTTCCGGTAAGTGTAACAGTATTTCCATCTACTGTTGCAGGCCCGGAAATCACTGCGAACTCAACTGTCAGACCTGAGGTTGCTGTAGCCTCCAGATCGAAGGGAGCATCGGTTGTTAAATGATTTTCGATCTGGGCAAAGGAAATAGCCTGATAACCCGGATCCACCGTACCGTTAAAGTTAGAGGTTTCACCGGTTAATGCAAAGTTCATCAATTCAGCATCACGTTCTCCACTTCCGACTTCGCATAGCAAATGTGTAATGGTCGTATTGTTTCCTCCCGGATCACCCTGGTTCATTTTGTAATACAGTTCGAGGCCGGGCTCATTTCCCACCAACTCGTTGTCCATCATGTCCTGAATTTCGGACTGTGTCAGAGCTTTGCTCCACGCATTCACTTCATCCACCCGTCCTCCATACACAAAATTAAATCCCGCCAGTGTACTTTTGCCGATGGCGAATGATACCCCGGTGTTGGTAAATTGTCCGGAAGCCGCAGCACTTCCGCTCAAATTTCCATCGATGTAAAGTTTAACCTGGCTGCCATCGTATACCCATGCCCAGTGTTGCCAAACCTGTGGGATGGTTGAGTTAACAGGCGATACATACTCAAACAGACCGTTACCGGTTTCGAGCCGGCACTCGACCTGTCCGTTGTTAAGCTGGATCATGTAGAAGCCGTTTCCACTTGTTCGAAAACCCATCATTCCCTGTCCGTAAGCAAGTTCGTCGCAATAAAACCAACCGGCAATGGTGATGCCTGATTGATTGGCAATGTATTGCGAAGCGCCTTCAAGAATTACAAAATCATCCACCTTGTCGAAGTGCAGGTATTGACTGGATTGCGACCTGGTGATAAGCGGTTGCAGGAAAAGCAACAGCGGTAGAAGCAGTTGAAAATTAAAGTAGTGATGTTTCATGATGTATTGTTTTAAAAGTGAATTAAACTGATTATTTATGGAATCACTGACTCCACTCCTGTGTAAAACAAGGCTGGGATTTCAAAAAATTTACAGATCAACCATTTTTCTATTTATTTTATTTATTATCAGGCTTTTATAATGTCTTTTTATGGGATCCACCACAACTTATTGATTGGATCATCCCCACCCTGACTGCCGATGGCTTCGAGAGCGTTCTGTGCATTATATTCAATTTCACTGGGTGGATAGGGTAACCGAAAATGGTTGATGGGTTCGCCCTCCCTGGGTGTTGCCCCTGTACGTCGTGCGAGCGAATAAGCCTCCCAGGGTTGCCGGAAAGCATCGAGCCAGCGTTGTGCATACAATTGTTCAAGCTTATTTTCTGCAAAAAAGATCAGGTTCGCTACATTATACGCATTTGTATTTTCAAAACCGGGATCTACATTTTCCCATATCACGCTTTCTTCCTTCACTTGTTTCCAAAATGCAACCGAAGCCAGTGCACCGGCAAAATATTCAAGATCGGCCTGCCCTTCATCCATCGGCACACCGATACCACGATAATAAGCTTCCGCTTTGATGTAATGCACTTCTGCCCCTGTCATTAAAATCTCCGGAATATCATCCTCATCGCGGATCAGGTAATAATTGAAGGGTGAATAAATACAATCAGTCCCCTTGATTGGGTAGTTGATGTCCCGATGATTTCCATAAGGTATACCCCCAGCAGGAGTAGTTGAAGCATCCGGCAACTGCGGATAGGGAACCCATTCGCCTTCATTATTTGATTCGAAAAAGATAAAGGCCCTCGGATCAAAGATTCCACTTCCATCGATGCTATCGTGATTCGACATTTCGTGCCACACCACTGATCCCATTCGTAAATTTTTATGTTCTGAGAACGACCAAAAAGAACTCTGACGGAGCCAGCTTTGTTCGGCGGGATTCATGAGCACACTCTCAAGTATGGGGGTATCTATGTTATACCCCTCAAGAACAGGCAGTTCATTCAATAGAATATCACCGATGATCTCTCCGGCCAGTACCGGTTCAACTTCTGCAATCCGCATGGCATGACGCAAACGCAACGAATTTGCAAATTTCACCCACATCAACAGATCTCCGTGCAGCAGGTTATCAAATTCCTGAATTCTATAATACGCCTCACCGTTAATGGAATCATTCACATAATCAATGTTTTCAGCAGCCCATTGCAGGTCGTTCAGGAGATATTTATAAATTTCTTCCTGTGTATCAAACTTCGGACGAATGTATTCAATACCATCAAACCCCTTTCCGGCATCAAAAAAGGGCATATCTCCAAAAAGATCGGTTACCCGGAATGTTTTATAAGCAACCAGGATTTTGATCATTCCTTTTAAATTATTCAGCGACTCCGGCGATTGTTCTTTTTCCAGCACGGCTATGCGGCCTTCAATATCCCTGATATTTACCAGTGTTCGATAATAGTTGCTCCAGATGTCCTCAGTTCCGATGCTCAGGTTCGACCACGCTTCAGATGTAAGCGCTGCCAGTTGGGTTTGTTTATATAATACTTCATTGTGTACATAAAACTGTTCATCCCATCCGAGTTTAAGTGATTCCACCACAGAATTGATCAGAGGCGCCATACTGGTTTGAGTGGGTTGCATCCAGGGTTGGTTTATTTCTTCAAAATCTTTAGTGCAGGAAGTGATCATCAGGATCAATGCCAATAAAAACCCTGTTGATTTAATCGATGTTCTATATGTTATAATTCGGTTTCTCATATCAGATGAATTAAAATGAAGCAGACACACTAAAAGTAAACGAACGGGTTCCCGGCATTGAGGCCCACTCAAGACCCTGGGCATTCCCAGCACCATTCAAACCCTCGGGGTTAATGTTATCCGGAATGGTGGTGTAAAGATAAAACAGGTCGCGACCGACTACAGAGATTGTAAAATCCTGGAAAACTTTGGTTTTCTGTACGAGTTTTTGAGGTACTCTGTAAACCAAAGAGATTTCTCTGAATTTCACCCAGGTGTTTTCAACAATTCCGGGTGTAGAAATAAAATGGCCCCAGCCACCTGCATTGGGCAAATATTTGTGATAATAATGAACTACTTTATCATTGGGCGATCCATCCGCATAAACACCCGGTAATATGACACCCACATTCCTGGTGATGCCATCGGGATCGGTGTAGGGTAAACCTCCGCCATCCCTTTCAATTAATGTCTCCGGACTTTGGCCTGTTTGTAATCCCGTTACATACGATCCGCAATATATATCTCCCCCCCACTTGGTATCGATCAGGGTGCGGAGTGTAAAGCTTTTGTACCTGACTTGTGTCCACCAGCCACCAATAAAATCGGGTGAGGAATTCCCGATGGGTACCCTTGTATCAGTATATTGATAATGTGTTCCGGCATCATTCAGGATGGGCTGTCCATTTTCATGATAAACATAATCGTACCCTACGATCGTTCCATATTCGTCTCCTTCTCTGACAACAATTGCGGGGCCGTTCAATCCCCATATATCTCCCAGAAGAAGGGTTTTGGCACCATCACCCAGACTGACGACAAAATTGCGGTTTCTGCTGATATTTAAACCGGTTTCAACCACCCAATTGTTTTGATTTAACGCTACACCACTCAGAATCAATTCCCAGCCTTTATTCTCCAATACGCCGTTGTTGATCCTAATTTCACTGGCTCCTGAGGAAACGGGAATGGGTGAATCAAGAATCTGATTATCGGATTTAATGTAATAATAGGTGAAGTCGAAATTCAACCGGTTATCAAATAAACCAACCGTTGTACCCAGTTCATATGAATTGGCGAACTGGGGCTGCAATTCTAAGGGAGGTATTTTGTTGGATAAATAAGATGTATGTTGATTTGCGAAGGTTCCGAGATAATAAACAGAACTAAGTTGATACGGTTCTGTATCAGTTGCTGTACCAGCCACTGCACCTCTGACTTTCCAGAAATTAAACCAACCGATACCAAAATCAAACGCTTCAGTCGGGATAAAGCTTAATGAAACCGATGGATAAAAATAAGAATTGCTATAGGAAGGTAGCGTTGAGGACCAGTCGTTTCGTCCGGTCAGTTCCATGAAAATAAAATCATCATATCCCAGATTAATAAACGTATACAGTGAGTTGATACTTTTTTCATATCGGTATTCCCGCCAGGTTGAAGGATCATTGATGTCCCAATCATACACGATATCGTTGGCATTCCCGTAATTGATCATCGAGAACAACCACGGATTGGTCCATTCCGTTCCCGATTTCCCTCTGACTCCGTATTGCCTCCGTTGCCACTGCGTTCCACCAAAGGATACTTTTCCATTAAATTTAGAATGAAAAAGTTCTTCTTTATGAAAAGTGATCAGGAAATCATTGTTGTTAACAATGTCTCGTCCCAATTCATTTTGATAAAAACCATTGAGCAATCCCAAATCGTCTGTTGGGTCGTTTCGGGTTTCGAATTGATTCAGGTTAAAATCAAGTCCCAGTCTCCCGAGAACATTCAACCATGGGGTAACATCATAGGTAAGCGTAAAAGCACCGATGAGTTTATCACGCGAAAATATTGTTGAATTGTGATATTGTTCCCACACGACATAGGGTGAAATATAATCGAATGGATAATTCCCGCCCCACTCATTGCGTGTTCCATCGCGAAGTTCATAAGCATCCAGCTCAATACCTTTCCAGCTTCTCGGATAACAATATAACAAACCCTTGCTAAAGGAATTTTGATCCTCTCCCAAAACCGGACTGTTGTTCCGGTTAAAGTTGATATAACTAAAAGCCAAATCTGCATGCACTTTCTCCGAAACATTAATTCTTGATCCCATGTTGATGGTTGTTTGATCAAAATTGCTGTTCGCAACGATGGCCTTCACATCTGTCCGGGTCATTGAAATTCGGATTGATCCCATATCACTTGCACCAGAGAAGGACAAATTATGGGTTTGTGTGTTTCCATTCGAAAAGAACAATTTTAAATTATCGGGCTGTGGAGAATAATTTCTGATCTTGCCATCCCACCACAGGGTTTTCTGACCCAGCATTTCAGGACCCCATGATACGGCTGTACCATAGTATCCGAATAGCTCTTGTGTGCTCATTCCATACGGACCATTATCACTGTGATAAAATTCGGGATATTGCTGCACCAGTTCGCCGTCAACTTCTACTTCATCATAGGTTGGTTCCGTTAAAGTGAGGGGGCCACCGGCTCCGTATTTATTCTGGACATCCCTGTACTTGTAAGGATTGGTAATTTTATAAGAATAGCTGTATTTCACTCCCAAACCCTTTTTCTTTTCTCCCCGTTTGGTGGTGATCAACAACACCCCATTGGCACCGCGTGAACCATACAAGGCAGAAGCCGTGGGGCCTTTCAGTATGTTCATCGATTCAATATCTTCCTGATTGATATTGTTAATGGTCGAACCCCAGTCCACTCCTCTTCCAATGTTGGTTAATCCGGGTTCATTTTCCATCGGGACACCATCCACAACAATCAGCGGTTGATTGTCGTCAGCAATGTTATTATTACCTCTGATCGTTATTCGGGTTGTTCCGCCTTCAACGCCATTCACCGTGGTAACATTAACACCAGCCGACCGGCCACTCAGTGATTCAATGGCATTGGAAGTATTGGAAATTCTCAGATCCTCCCCTTTAAAACTCTCCATGGTGTAACCGATTTCTCTTTTTTCTCTTTTCACACCCAAAGCTGTTACCACAACTCCTTCAATTTCTTTGGCTGATGGCTTTAATGATACGCTAATTGTTTTATTCGCTCCGGCCATCATTTCCTTCGTATCAAATCCCAAAAAACTGAATTGCAGCGTGTCGGAAGGTGATACACTCTTTAAGGTAAAGTTTCCATCGACGTCCGTTACGGTACCCTGGGTTGTTCCTTTTATGAGGATGGATACACCCGGAATGCCCAACCCGTCTTCGGATGATGTTACCGTTCCGCTGATCGTTTGCTGCTGGGCCAGAAGTATCACCGGAAAACAGGTAACTATTATTAAAAAGAGTAAAAATTTATGCATAGATCCGCTTTTAATTACATTGATTTCTTGTTTTAATTTTTCATTTGATTCTCCCATTCAAAAGCTGGTTTTAGAACTCTGCACGACTGTCGGAAAATAAGCTCCACCGGCAATATTTCACGATTCACCTCACCATTCACAGCCTCTTCGATCTGTTGCAGCAAAATATTCACAGCCCTTTCACCTATATCTTCCACAGGTTGTGCAATGGCCGTTATACCCGGATTAACCAACCTGAACAGTTCAATATCATCAAAACTCAGCAACGCAATATCTTCAGGTATGCGTAAACCCAATTGATTTAACCTTTCGAGACAGGCAACTGCAATGCTGTTGTTTACCGTAAACAGCGCATCAGCAGGATCTGAGCCGCTCAGCAACTCATCCAACACCGAAACTGCATCCGACGTGATATTTTCGAAATCAAGCTCCTTCACCAAATCTCCATTGAACCGGATTCCATAATTTTTGAGGGCTTCACGATAACCGTATTCACGCTCACGTACCGAACTCAGATGTGCCGGAGATATCTTCAACAGGGCAATGTTGCGATACCCGTTTTGAATGAGCATTTCGGTAGCCTTTTTTGCACCAGCAAAATTATCCACCCCCACATAGTTGGTTTTCAATTTTGGCAAATGCCGGTCGATCAATACAAAAGGGAAATGTTCCTTTTTAAGGGCAGTAAAAGTGCGGGTATCCTTTTGCGTGGATGAAATGAGCAAACCATCCACCTGTCGTTCACGCAACATTTCAATCAACCGGTTTTCTTTTAAAGGATCCTCATCGGAACTGCAAAACAGCACATTGTAATTCCGTTCTGAAGCAACCTCCTCTACCCTTCGGGCAATTTTTGCATAAAACTTATTGGAGATATCGGCAACGATCAGTCCGATGGTATTGGATTTTCCGGAGCGTAACCCCTGGGCCATCCGGTTGGGTTTGTAGTTCAGCTCACGTGCTCTTTTCAACACTTTTTGCTGGGTTTCTCTTTTGATCCCTTTTTCGTCACCAAGCCCATTCAAAACAAAGGAAACCAATGACTTGGAGACTTGAAGAGAATCGGCTATATCCTGAATCGAGGCCTTTTTCATACAGGGAAAATTACTAAACCGTTTTAGCAAACTTACAATCCTAACTACCAAATACTTATACCCTAAACCAAAAACACTAAACAAATCTATAAATAATCGGAATAGAAATTACAAAACCGAAAAAAAACTGTGCTAAAAATTTTCATTCTAAATAGTAGGCTGGTCAGAACCTTATACCTTTGCAGGAAATGCATAAAATCGCTTTACGATGAATTTAAATAACTCCTTTACAGAACATAGAAAAATTACCCGTTTACTGTTTCCTGTCATTTATTCAACCATGTTTTTTTTTCCAACGGCAGTCACAGCACAAATGGCCGATCTTCCCATCATGGTTAATTTCAGTGAATTCCCATCGCTGGCGCGAGCTTATAGCTAGTGCCTCGTAATCAATAAAAATGCCTTACCTTTGACACTATGAGCTGAAAATACAAAATGGGTAATCCGGAAGGAATATATTTTATTCCCTCTGCTATCATTAACTGGATCGATGTATTTGTCAGGGAGGAATATTTTGCGGTAATGGCTGATAGTTTGAACTATTGTATAGAGAATAAAGGACGTATTCTTCATGGATATTGTATTATGCCAAGCCATATTCATTTGATTTTTAAGGATGCAAATAATAAACCATCCAAACTGCTGAAGGAGTTCAAAACATGTACTTCGAAACAATTGAAAAAAGAGATTGAAGCGAATCCTCAGGAAAGCAGGAAAGAGTGGCTCATGGATATGATGAAGGAAGCAGGACTGAAAAACAGCAATGTAAAGAGCCATCAATTCTGGCAACAGCACAATCATCCAACTGAGCTCTGGAGTAATTATGTGATCGATCAAAAACTGGATTATCTCCATAATAATCCGGTAGAGGCCGGTTTTGTAGATGAACCGGTACATTGGAAATATAGCAGTGCACGGGATTATGCAAAAATTAAGAGTTATATAAAAGTTGAATTAATTGAGTAGATGTTGGATATGAGTTTGGAAAATGGCACGAGCTACAAGCTCGCGCCAG
>JAGQVF010000284.1 GCA_020438135.1 Bacteroidales bacterium
CATAAATAGTTTAGTACATTTGCAACCCGAACAACAGATCATGAGAAGTTTAATTCTAACATTCCTTTTGTCGGTGCTGATTTCCGTTGGATTCAGCCAGCACAATGTAACCGATACATCGCTCAGTATCCCGATGTTTTATGCAAGCTATGCTTACCAGGTGCCCGGTGGCGATATGGCCGACCGTTTCGGTGCAAACAGCAATATCGGTGGCGGATTCAAGTGGAAGCTGGCCAGTAACTGGATGATAGGTGCCGATTTCAGTTATGTTTTCGGCAACACGATCAATGATGAAGCACAACTGATGTCGAACCTGAAAACAGAAACCGGACACATCATCGATCTTTCCGGAGGCTTTACACAATTCGACCTGTATGAAAGGGGATATTTTGTTTCGGCCAATGTCGGAAAACTGTTCCCGGTTCTTTCTCCCAATCCCAACTCAGGGTTTTTTGTTTCCGCATCGGCGGGATATTTTCAGCATAAGATCCGCATCGATGTGCTCAACAATACGGCCCCGCAACTCTGGGATGATTATAAAAAAGGATATGATCGTTACACAGCCGGAATCGGCGTTTCCGAATTTATCGGATATATGTATTTGAGCAACAGCCGGCTCCTCAATTTTTATGGTGGATTTGAATTTATGCAGGCGTGGACCAGTCCGCGAAGAGATGTAAATTTCGATACCATGGAACCGGATCCGGTGCAGGAGCGGTTTGATGTATTGAACGGATTCAGGATTGGCTGGATCATTCCGATCTTCCAGCGGCAACCGCAGGCCTTATATTTTAACTAACTGATCACCGTCTTGTTGGAATCATGACTTTTTTCTACAACATAGCCATCCAACTTTATCTCCTTCTTATCCGGTTGGCTTCACTGTTCAATAAAAAAGCTGCCTTGTGGCTATCCGGTCGCAAAAACCTTTTTACTGATTTATCGAACAGGATTGATACAAAAGCGAAATACATCTGGATACACTGTGCATCGCTGGGTGAGTTTGAACAGGGGCGGCCCGTTATTGAGCAGATCCGGAAAGAATTGCCGGGATATAAAATCGCGCTCAGCTTTTTTTCTCCTTCCGGATATGAGGTTAGAAAAAATTATAACGGTGTTGATCTGGTTACATATCTTCCTATTGATACTCCCGGAAACGCCAGGAAATTTATTGAAATATTGAACCCGCAACTGGCTGTATTCGTGAAATATGAGTTTTGGTTCAACTATTTAAAAGCACTGCATAACAAGGATGTCGCTGTCCTGATCATTTCGGCGATCTTCAGAAAAGAACAACATTTTTTTAAGACATATGGCGGATGGTTTCGGAACCAGTTAAGAAACATTCACCGGATTTTTGTTCAGAATCAAACCTCTGCCGGGCTGCTTCATTCGATCGGAATTGAAAATGTCACGATCAGTGGAGATACCCGTTTCGACCGGGTAGCGGACATCGCTTTACAACCCAAAAAATTTCCGGTGGTCGAAAAATTTGCTGAAGGATCCAAAGTCCTTTTAGCAGGAAGTTCCTGGCCGGCCGATGAACGGTTTTTACCTTCCCTGCTAAAACAACAGGAATTGAAGCTGATCATCGCACCTCATGAGATCCATGAAGAGCATCTGAAATCGATTGAGACCATGTTTCCTGAAGGACAGATCATCCGGTTTTCGAAGGCAACCGATCACAATATTGGTTCTGCGGAGGTTCTTCTTATTGATGGCATCGGTTTTTTGTCGAGCCTTTATCAGTATTGCGATATAGCCCACATTGGCGGAGGTTTCGGCAAG
Source organism: Bacteroidales bacterium (assembly GCA_020438135.1). Classification (GTDB taxonomy): domain Bacteria; phylum Bacteroidota; class Bacteroidia; order Bacteroidales; family JAADJA01; genus JAADJA01. The sequence continues at coordinate 1,789 of JAGQVF010000284.1, forward strand.
GGCATTCACAATATTCTGGAAGCAGTAACTTTCGGGAAACCTGTTGTATTCGGTCCGAATTACCGGAAATTCAACGAGGCTGTTGAGTTGATCCAAAACGGAGGTGCATTTACCATCAAGGATGAAAAAGAGTTTCTGACGATTACAGGAAAGCTG
>JAGQVF010000285.1 GCA_020438135.1 Bacteroidales bacterium
AACTTTGCTGTAGCACCTTCGGGTGGCCTGTATGCTTATGATTTTTCTACCGGTGCCAATCAGGCCTATGGAGGTGCAAATGGTCATAATGAAATTGCTCCGGGCGTTTGGGGACTGATAAGCGGTGATGGCGACCGTGATGGAAGCATCGGTGCCGGCGATAAAGCCGCCGACTGGGACAATGAAGCCGGAAAATCAGGTTATCTCACCAGTGATTATAACCTCGATTCGCAATCCAACAATATCGATAAAGATGATTTTTGGGTGCCGAACATGGGTAAATCGAGTCAGGTGCCGGATTAAAAATATTTCAGATAAAAAAAGAAAAACAGGCTTCAGTATTTTGAAGCCTGTTTTTTTTGTCCTCCTATTTGCCCCAAAACTACAAGCCGGTATTAACAACCAGTTTTTTCCAGAATATACCTTTTGAAGTATCAATCTTCATATAATAAAAGCCATCCTTTAACTTCGAAATATCCAGTGTAACGTCATGGGTTTCATGAAAGGCTTTTAACTTCCCCTGGTTGTCCCATATCGATATGGAAAAAAGGTCACCACCCTGAGGAAGTTTGATTTGAACCTGATCTTTCGCAGGATTTGGGAAAACCAAAACCTTATCTGCAAGGTAGAGTTGTTCATTCATTCCCACCTCGCAACCTTCTTCAACTTCGTTGATTGTATTGCAGCCTGATGCGTTGTTTACAATATTAACATTTTCAGTGGTTGAAGTCAGAAATTCACAAACCGGTTCAATGCTGCAATTAGATAGAAGTGGATTGTCCTGAATACTTATTCCACCGGGGATGGCTTGTTCAATATTGGCCAAAGCATCGATGTTGATTAAAGAGGCATTGTTTTCAATCTTAAGCCAATCGCCAATTGAATTCAGGTTTTCAAATCCGGTTAATGATTGCAGGCTTTCATTTGATTTTATATAAAGGTCGCTACCGATGAATTGAAGATTTTGAAATCCCTGGATGTCATCAAGAATGGGATTATAGGATATCTTCAAATAACTCCCGATGGTTTCGAGGTTGTTAAATCCGGCTATTTCCATCAGTTCATCATTTTCGTGAATACTCATAAAACCACTGATGTTGATAAGATCGTTGAAAGTACTGATGTTAACCAATTTTAAGTTTAACATGATGTTAAAATCTCCTTCAACCATATTTAACTTTTCAAAGCCGGCTATCGTTAGCAACTCTTCATTATACCTGATCTCCAATTGACCTCCAATATATTTTGCATTTTCAAGTAAGGTAGCTTCTGTCAACTGCGAATTGTCACGAACAATAACCTCTCCCGTAACGGAATCAACATTTGGCAGGAAGTCAATTATTTGCAGATCGCTGTTATTCCTGATGTTTACCTTGCCAGTGATGGAGGTAATATTTTCAAATCCTGTAAGTTCAGTTATATCTGTATTTCCGGTAATTTCCAAAGGTCCTTTTAAGGTGGTTAGGTTGTTGAATGCTGGAAAATTGCTGAAATTTTTATTGTTTAAAAGATGTATTCCGTAATTAATTGTTTCAAGGTTATTTAGGGGCGACAGATCGAAATACTCAGTACATTCCTCCACAGCAATGCCACCTAGTTGTGTGAGGTTGCTCAGGGCTGAAATATCGATTGGATTACCTACTCTTTGAAAATTGATGGATCCTGTTAATTCTGTAAAATTCTCAAGGCCATGCAGAGAAGTAATACCTGGCATTGCCGGAAGTGAATTATCACCAATTGTCAATCCTTTTAAATTTTGTAGATTTTCCAAATCACTCAAATCCTGCAAGAGCGGACAGCCATATATTTTCAGGTAATCAATCAGGTATAAATTATTGATTCCATGCAGAGTGGTAAGATTTGGATTGTTTAATAAATTGAGGTTCAAAACATAGGATAAATTATTTAGGCCGGTAAGATCGGTTAATCCATCATTTTCACTAATGGTCAATTCCCAGATAGAGGTAAGGTTTATTAAACCGTTTAAATCGGTCAACTGGTCGTTATTATTAATATTCAGCATGTAAACACTTGAGTAATTAAGGTTATGCAGGGCATCGAGATTTGATAAATTTGCATTGTTTGAAATATTAAAATTTTCAGCGACAAACGAAAGGCTATCAAGGCCCTCCAGACTGGTTAAAGCATTATTCCCAGAAATGCTAAGCGAACCGAAACATCCGGTGATGCTATCAAGACCATGAAGGTTTTGCAATTGGGGGTTGCTGCTGATAGATATGTAGTTTTCAGGTTTAATACCGGTAAGTGCCGAAATACTTAAAAGTGAATCATTTGCACCAATTGCCAGTTCAGAATCTATGGTCGTTAAATTTTCCAAAGGACCAAGGTCTTTTAAGCGATGTAATCCCAATATTCTTAGTTTATTAACGTAAGTGAGATTTTCTAATCCTTCAAGCGACAGAAGTGAGTTGCACAATGATAACTGTAGTCTTCCGCCAACACCCGTCAGTACATTCAATCCATTCAAATTGTAGATTAAGTCTCCTGATATTGTTACATCCCCCTCAATAAAAGTACAACCGGGATAATTTACCTGGAAATCATCGATCTGCTGCTGGTTTGTAAAAGTGATCCCTTCGGGAAGACATCCTTGTGAAAATGATTGATTGCTTTGGAATAGAAGGAAAATACAGATGACTAAAAGTGTAAGAACAGTGATTTTTAATGTGCTTGTGCTTTTGATCTTGTTTTTCATGACTTAAGTTTTTAATGAATACTTGATTTCAGGAATATTAAAACTTTCTTTAGGCAAATCACTTATAAAAGTATCAATTATTTTTAGACCACGAAAATTACAATGATTTTTTTCAAAATCATCTGGTAAGATTAAATTGAAACAACAGGTTGAATTTTGGTTTCAGGAATCAAAGAGAATTGAGAGACCTGCTGTTTGAAGTCTCTTTGCTTTGAGAATGATTGATATTTCAATGCCGCCAGGTCGGATGGCAAGCTTTCACTCACCAATGATCTTCACCAGCGCTCTCTTTTTCCTCTTCCCATCAAATTCACCGTAAAAGATCTGCTCCCAGGGTCCGAAATCGAGTTTGCCATTAGTAATAGCCACAACCACTTCACGTCCCATCACGGTTCTTTTCAGGTGAGCATCGGCATTGTCTTCGTAGCCATTGTGTTGGTATTGGGAATGCGGTTTTTCGGGGGCCAGTTTTTCAAGCCAAACCTCGTAATCGTGGTGCAATCCGCTTTCATCATCATTGATAAACACCGAAGCAGTAATGTGCATGGCGTTTACCAGCACCAGACCTTCTTTCACGCCGCTCTCCTGCACGCATTCCAACACCTGCGGTGTGATGTTGATCAGTTGGCGGCGGGTAGGGGTGTTGAACCAGAGTTCTTTACGATATGATTTCATAAGTCAGTTTATTTTGTTTTTTGCATTTCGATGCGATTGATTATTAACCTCACATGAGTATCTGATTGATTTATGTAACGATATCCTGCACGAATATTATAAAATTTATTAACTTTCAGATCAATCTTCAGTTGCTTTATAAATGATGTTTCCTTTTTACTTGCTAAGCTGCAGGTTTTTGCGTTTTTCGATGATCTTGTGAATTTCATCATACAAGCGGGTTAAGTTCAGACTTTCACCCGGTAATATGATGTGCGCTTTGTTATAATAAGGTTCGCGATGGGTAAGTTGTTCATCGATAAATTGCTGAAGTTGTTGTTCGGTTTTATCAGCAAGGAGTGGTCTTTTCTTTTTGGCTTTAACCAGCCTGTGGAAAAGCGATTTGGGATGCATTTTCAGATACACTGTGATGCCGTTTTCCTTCATCCAATCCATGTTGTTGTGAAAACAGGCTGTACCACCACCGGTAGCGATCACAGTTTTTTCAAATTCATCGGTAAGCCTCAGTGTTTTATTTTCAATGATCCTGAAAGCAGTTTCATCGTATTGTTCAAAGATGCGGGAGATAGGCGTTTTATGTCGGTCTTCGATCATCTGGTCGAGATCGATGAATTGGTAGCCAAGCTGACTGGCAATCTTTTTGCCAATCGATGACTTACCTGAACCCATAAACCCTGTTAAGTAGATGCGCATTTGCCAGTTATTATTGTTCCTGCGTTGAGATCAACTGCCC
>JAGQVF010000021.1 GCA_020438135.1 Bacteroidales bacterium
ACCTCTGTTAATCTGTCTATTGTTGATATGGAGTCGGGCAGGATTTTGCTTGATGATAAGCTGGAAAATATCATCCTGGTAAATTTTACCAAACGGGAAAAAGAAATATTACTGAAAATAAAAGAGGGTTCAAGCAGCCTCAGCATTGCAGAAGAACTGAATTGCAGCAGACATACCGTTGACAAACACCGGCGAAATATGTTGCAAAAAACCCGTTGTAAAAATACACTTGAACTGATCAATTATTCTATCAGGTACGGGATTATATAACGAATAGCAAAAACCGATGGCACTACCTCCGCTCACATTTAAAGGATTTTTTGAAAAGTACTCGAAGAGGATCAGCAAAGCAGACTGTCAGAAAAAATCTTACAATTTCTTTAACAACTATCCATTACTTCCCAGCCAGGCCCTTTATGTGCTCGATATAAAAGATATGACGATCCCCTACCAGCGTGGGATTACAAAATTGCTGGGATATACGAAGGAAGAATTTACCTGGGAATTGCTTGATGAATTTTATCACCCGGAGGATCACGAACGGTATGTTCACCTGGTTAAAATTTCAAATGAATGGGCAAGGTCGTTAAAACCCGAACCATTTACTGTTGAAGCGTCTATTGACTACCGAGTGAGGAAAAAAGACGGAACTTACCTGAAAATATACCGGCAGAGCACCATCTTCGAAAACTGTGTGGATAAGAGCATCAAGAGTGTGTTCTCCCTTATCTCCGACATTTCCGGGATCAAGACCGATACCAGTGTGAACCTTTCGGTCATCGACCTGAAATCAGGCCGTGTACTTTTAGAAGACGCCGAAAGTGAACACAAACCGATCATATTCACAGAACGGGAAAAAGAAATTATCATGTTGATGAAAACGGGTCTCAATAGTTCGTCCATTGCAGAGCATTTGCAGATCAGCCGTCACACCGTAGATACCTTCCGGAGAAAGATGCTGAAAAAGACCGGATGCAAAAACACCATCGAAGTGATTGATTACTGCACCCGGATGGGGGTTATTTAAACCAACAAAAGCACAAACGTCAGCTCTTGACTTAAATTATATTTAGTTGGGGTCAACTTCCTAAAACATTCTCAAAATCCATAACCTGAATACAGGATCCTGAAAAGTAATGTTGCCATTGCTCAGATCAATGATCTCTTTCTCCTGAAGGGTTCGCTTCATTTTAGTGACATTCCCGGAAGTACCGAGGGCAAACTTTTGTAAAACTCCGGCAGCATTCAGGTTGGTTTCTCCTTTTGATATTGCGATCAATAAATTCAACTGGGTTTCACTCAGTCCGTTTACAATCTGCCGGTACAGCATTGAATTATGATCGATCATTTCATTTACCGAATGATCTACGATTTCTTCAGTTGCCTTCCCGGTAGTGTTTGTCCATGTAACATGAGCCAATTGCTGTACAAAATAGGGATGGAGGTCAACATGCTGTGTGATCTTTTCGGCGATATCAACTTCTATGCTTTTCTCTGTCTCTGAAAAAGACTTTACAATAAAATCAACAAAATGTTCTCGTGCAATCTTTTGCAGAAACATCACATCTCCGAATTTATAAAATGGCATAGATGAATTTTCAAAAAGTTCCATCATCATGTGTCTTTTGCTTCCGTACAAGCAGTAACCGGTTTTTTGATGATACTGCCAAACCGACCGGAGCAATTTCTGAAAAGCCAATGGTTCGCTAAAATTGCCAATATTTTGAAACTCATCCAGACAAACCACAATATTCAGATTCTTTTTATCAGCAATTTTCTCTGGCAGATTGAGGATATCTTCAGCGTTAAAATTACGGGATGAGAGGTTAAAACCAATCTGAAAATCATTGACAGGATCGGTTCCAAATGTTATATTTGGTGATACCCTTCCCAGAAAATCTTTTGCATCCGCTATCCATTCTTCAAACTTTGTGGAAGTGCTTTTAATTATTTCTGCGGCAAACTTTTGATAGAATTCTTCTTCTGACCTGATCCTGAAAAAATCAAGAAAACAAAACCGAATACCGGGATTCTTTTTGGAAACTTCATATGCTGTTTGTTTTACCAATGAAGATTTACCCCACCGTCGAGGTGATATCAGAATGCTGTTCAATTGGTTCTGGAAATTGTCTGAAAGCCTTTTTATTTCCTCTTTACGGTTGATGAATGAGGTACCTGTGGCGACCTTCCCAAATATAAAAGGTGAATTCATTGATAGAAATTTATTTTATGCAAAAGTAAAGA
>JAGQVF010000286.1 GCA_020438135.1 Bacteroidales bacterium
GAGGAGGCCGCTGATGTGATCAGGATCATTGAGTTGGCGTTCGAGGTCAATGGAAAAGGGATGATATCCATCAGCTAATAAATACTAGATGGAATTTTCTCAGGATCCTTGTGGATATTATTTTAAAGCTGATTTCTATAAGCTCCTGTAGCTTCTCGCCCCGATCACCAATTGCCCCAAAGCAATTCCTCCGTCATTGGCCGGGATCCGGTCCTGGGTAAACATTTCGAATTGTTCTCTTTTTAGGAGGTTTTCAAGACGGGCAAGTACATATTTATTTTGAAAGCTACCACCTGATAAAACTGCTTTGTTAATCCCCGATTCTTTACGGATGTTGCTTACCACTGCATAGATCACATTCACAAAACTGTTGTGGAATTTTGCGGAAATTTCCGGCAATGGAATACCATCTTCAATATCATGGATCATCTCTTCAAAAGTGGATTTAAAAGAGATTAATTCTCCAAAATCAAAGGGGTAAGCTGCTTCAACAGTTCCTGCAGCTATGTTTTCAAGCCGCATCGGCGCTTCTGCATGAAATGTGGTGGTGGTACAAAGATTGAGCAACGCAGCTACCGCATCGAACAATCGTCCGGCACTGCAACTTAGCGGTGCATTGATCTTTTTATCGATGGCCTGTAGAATGAGATCGGTTTTTTGCGGATCAAGATATTTTACAAAAGGAATGTCGATCTCCTTAAATGATTTACCAAAATATTGATATAGATATGAAACCGCAGTCCGCCAGGGCTCTTTGGTAACTTTATCACCACCCGGCAGCGGCACATATTCAAAATGGCTGATCCTTTCATAACCTGATAAATCGCAAATGAAAAACTCACTTCCCCAAATGTGTCCGTCATCGCCGTAGCCGGTGCCATCCATGCTCACTCCGATCACTTTTTCATCCAGGCCGTTTTCTGCCATGCAGGAAACAATGTGAGCATGGTGATGCTGTACTGCAAGCGCCGGGATTCCTAGATCAATCGCAAACTTTGTGGATAGATAATCGGGATGAAGATCGTGAACAACAAGTTTCGGTTCCATCCTGAAAAGTTTTTTGAACCGTTCGAATGATTCGTTATAGAATTCAAGTGTTTCCAGGTTTTTCAGGTCTCCGATGTGCTGGCTCAGAATCGCCTGTTTTTCCTTTCCGATGCAAAAACAATTGACCAATTCTGCACCGGCAGCGAAAATCCCGTCAACATTCATGTTCAGGTTTACCGGTTCGGGAGAGTATCCACGTGAGCGGCGCAATATCCTCTCTTTTTCATTCACCACAAACGCGACCGAATCATCTGTACGGTTGTAAATGTCGCGGTTGTAGATCAAAACCGCATCTGCCACCCGGCTGAGTTGGTTTTCAGCTTCCTGGTTATCGATCACAATCGGTTCATCCGAAATATTTCCGCTGGTAAGTACAATGGCCGGAATTTCCGAATTTTCAAACAGTAAATAATGAAATGGCATGTAAGGCAACATCGCCCCGATGGATTTAAATCCCATGCTCACCGATTCCGCCAGCTTTTTTTTCTCCCTGACGATCACAATGGGCCGCCGCCAGGACGTAAGTGATTTTTCCTCGGCAGGGTAGAGGTGGGTGAATTCTTTAACTTTACCAATATCAGAAAACATCACCGCAAAAGGTTTCCCTTCCCTGATCTTTCTTTCCCGCAAAGTTTTCACCGCCTTTTCATTTTGTGCATCGCAGGCGATCTGAAACCCGCCGATCCCTTTAATAGCGATGATCTTACCCTCTTCCAGAAAGGTTGTAACTTTTTTCAGGATTTCAGGAAAATTGTTAATTCGTTTGTTTTCACAGATCAGTTCATATTCCGGTCCGCAGGTTTTGCAGGCCACCGGCTGCGCGTGAAAGCGGCGATCCAGCACATCGGTATATTCTTTATGGCAAACCGTACACATCACAAATGGCTGCATCGTGGTTTTGTCGCGGTCGTATGGTAAATTTTTGATGATCGAAAAGCGGGGTCCGCAATTGGTGCAATTGATAAACGGGTAATCGATGCGATGGATTTGGGTTTTCATATC
>JAGQVF010000287.1 GCA_020438135.1 Bacteroidales bacterium
TCATCTGTTCTGTATTTCCCGCGATAGGTATCGGGAATGGGAAGCACGGTGACAAAATCCTTAGCACCATCCCCACCCTTACCTGCAAATTTATAATGACTGATGTCGATCCCCATGCGGGTGTTGCCGTGGTAGCCATGTTCGAGGACGGCGATCTGTTTATGACCGGTGACAGTTTGTGCGATACGGATTGCCAGGTCGCTCGCTTCACTGCCGGAATTCACGAAAAAAACCTTGTTGAGCGGTTTGGGGAATTTGGCCAGCAGCCTTTCAGCATAAGCAGCAAGCTGATCATAGAGGTAACGCGTATTGGTGTTGAGCTTCGCCATCTGTCTTTGCGCTGCCTCCACCACCCGCGGATGCTGATGCCCGACGTGCGGGATGTTGTTGTAGGCATCAAGATAGGTATTGCCATCCGCATCGAACATGTACTGAAAAGCAGCACGCTGCATCCTGATCGGGGTTTGATAACTGACCGATAATATTTTTCCGATAAACTTGTTTCGCTTTTTTATCTCCGCTTTGTAGTCGGTTATTTCCGTAACCGGCATACCAAGTGCTTTCCTGACAAAACGTGACACTTTATCAGGACTGATGCCAATCCATTTTTTTAGGAGGTCGATAGCAGGTTGCTGGCTGATGAGCGTATACTCATCTGCTTTGCCCTGAAGAATCGTTTCGAACGAATGGATCAGGCTGATGCTCAACCGGGCTCCAACCAGGAAATATAACAGATCCACCTCCTTATCCTCCAGATGAAAGGATGAATGATAGCTTTTTAAAAAAGGAATTGCAATTTCAAGAGGCTCTTCCAAATCCATCATCAGGTAAGTCATGGCAACGGCCACCTCCTGAATTACCGGTCCGTACACGGCATCCCCGAAGTCGATCAGTCCGGTTACTTGTTCATCCCGGACAAGGATGTTGTTATCATTGGCGTCGTTGTGGATGATCGAATTACGTAATTCGGGCAGCCGGGGCAAAACTTCCATGTTATACTGCAAAAGGAAATGATGGATTAGTTTCTTCAATGCCGGATCGGGGATGACATCCATCTTGTTTTGAAGCTCAGTAAATCGTTGCAAGTCCCAGCTCAATTCCCTTGATTTGATGACCGGATCCCGGTAGCCCATCAATGTTTTGTTCATCTCAGCCAGAAATGTCCCCAATGAAGCAGCCGTCTTTTCAGTAATGGTTTTTTCCGCGAGAAAAGAACCTTCAAGCCAGCTAAACAGGCGAACAACCTTCGAATCATCCCGAAAATAATATGCATTGGATACAGTCCTGATAACCTCAGGAAACTTACCCGGCATTTGTGCGGATAAAAAATCGAGCAAGCGGCACTCAGCTTCGAGAAAGGGGAGGAGGTGGGGATTGATATGCAGTTTCGCCACACACATTTGTCCGTTTTTACAAATGATCTTGTAATTTTGGTTGTCGTAGCCGGGGAGTAGCACAATGAGTTTGGGCTTTATGCCGAAATGTATGTTAAGTAATCTGCTGATGTGATCTATCGCTGAATTCATTCAACAAAGATAAATGATAAGATCAGTTGAATCTCTTCCTGCCCGAAATTCCTATTTTTGTAAAAAACAAAACGGTGGCTTTGGGGTTTTTATCTTTAACTAACAGGTGGTTTTATGGTGCTGAAAAAGGGAGTGTTCTTCTACTGATCATCAGCTTTTTCGTAGGGTTGAATGTAAGCGGAAATACGATTTATTCTGAGTTATCTCTATCCGACAATATCCTTATGCAGCAATGGCTGACCGGCATCAAGCAAACCAACCAAAACGACTCTCTTATGGGCTTTCTACCTGATGACAACGGCAAAACCTATTACTATTTTTCCGATGGCATGATGCGCGACCGGACTGCCGACAACGGCGACAATCTGTGGCGGACTTCCCTGGCTTACATTGCCTATAATCATCCCGATCTTCGTGAAGGCATGCTCCGTTGCCTCAAATGGACCGGTGAAGATAAGGTGCAGTTTTACCGGTCGGTGGAGCAGGATAAAAATGATGTGAGTCGCGATCAGATTACCATGTTTTTGGCGGCCATGAAATACCACGGTCACGATATTAAGAAAATTGTAAAAGCCACTCCCTACAAGATCAGTGATAAATATAAACTCACCCCCGATATGTGGCTTTGGATGCGGGCTGCAGCGGGCAGTACACTGGCCCGTCGACTGTTTTATATGATCGAATGGCCGGTGGTGAAGGTGTATCAGCTTTGGAACAAAAGCAACATCTCGAAACGAAAATTCCCTGCATATGCCCTCCATTTGCTTGCCTGGCAATTGTATGTGCTGGATGGGAATGCTTCAATCAAACGAAGCATTCAAAACATGGTGGAAGATATGGGAGATGAGGAAAATTACCTGGTGAAGCTTTTATCAGAACAACAGGTTACGGAACCGCAGGTCGATAGCGTTACACCGCATACCGATTTTATCTGGCAGCGCTACCGCCAAACTGCAAATGTAAATTTACGGCCTCTAACCCCTGAAGAAGCTGAATTTAACACCCTGGATGTGGATGTACTGAAAGCTGTATTTGAGCGGGAATGTTGTGACTGATGCATTTGTATTATTGAACAATTCAATATTTAAAGCTGTTTTTCTTCCCTAATCTTTTCTTATGACGAAAATTTACATCACGCTTTTATTTCTCGGCACGACGCTTCTTATCACTGCCCAAAACCCCAATTATTGCGATTCTCTTTTTATCAAGTGCTGCACCTATGATTCGGTGATGCCCAATTCACTTACCATTTACGCTGCCAATCATTCCCCTGTATTGTTTAATTACCCCGGATTTATTCTTATCGATGAAAATTCGGATACCATAGCCAAAGAAACCGTGAATTATTTCGGGATCGGAACCGGCTATCAGCCACATACGTTGCAATATGTTAATCCGCTTGAATTGCCTTTTGAAGGGGAGCTGCTTTTGTTCGGCTATTTTTATGATTCACTTTTGTGCCAGTTTCCGTTTTCTATTGCTGATACTGTAATTTCTGAGATCAGGGAGCGGCCTTCAGGTGGGATTATATTATGGCCCAACCCGGTTTCTGACAGGCTGTTTATTAAAAATATTCCCGGTAATGCAGAAAAGATTCAAGTACTTTCACTGGATGGTAAAGCAGTACTGACATCTCCAATTTTATATCCTTTGAATGGAATTTCAATGCAGGAAATAGAAAATAGGGGTTTGTATCTTATTCAAATATTGGATCGGATGGGCGAGGTGGTTTATGCAGATAAAATTATTTATCAACCTTAAAGAGGGAGTATATTTTCATA
>JAGQVF010000288.1 GCA_020438135.1 Bacteroidales bacterium
GGATTTTCAACGGAAGGAACCAGTTTGTCGATTAACGCGATAAATAACATCCCGCCAAAAAAGGAAGCAGCCGTAACCCAGTGTGCACTCCTGTTTCCCAGTTCAACGATCAGTTCGTCGCGTGCTTTAACGATGATCTCCACAAACGAAACGTAGATCATCACACCTGCTGAAAAACCGAGCGACCACGATAAGAATTTTGTGTTGGTCTGCCGGGCGAAAAATGCGATGGCACTTCCAATCCCGGTTGATAAACCGGCAAAAAGCGTTAATCCGAAAGCCACCAATACCGCGTGAAAATCCTGTTCCATTCTCAAAATTTCTTGTTAACCCATATATGGATACCTGTTTCGTTGATTGATTCGATAGCGCACCTCAATCATAGTAAAACGTGTGGTTGATGAGTTTATAGTGAATACCGGCACGGTTACACATAATAATCGTAATTATTCTTTTCTGTACTGATCTCGTTTTTACGTTCTTCAATCCGCTGCAGCACCTGTTGTTTCTTTTCGTCACTCATAAATATCCATTGCGTAATTTCTTCCATCGAACGATAACAACCCAGACAAATGCCTTCTTTATCGTATTTGCAAACCTGAACGCAGGGACTTTGTACTTTACTTCTCATTCTTGTGCTTTAAAATATAAAAATGCCTGAATGCAAAAATATTGTAATTTTTAAGAAGACAAAAAAAGTTAGGTTTTCTTGATTTAAGAACATATGTTCTTTATATTTGCAAAAAAATATAATCATATGGCACGACCGGAAAATAATCGTTTGGTACATGAACCGCCGTTGTTTAACGGATTTAAACCATCCGGAGTACAAGGGCATTTACTGAAAACCGTTACTTTGTCGCTTGACGAATTTGAAGCTTTTCGTCTTGCTGATCATATTGGTTTAAGCCATGAAGAAGCAGCGGATGAAATGGAAATTTCAAGACCCGTTTTCTCTAAAATGATTCAACGTGCGAGACAGAAAGTTGCCATGTTAATAATCGAGGGTAAAAAACTGGAGATTGAGGGAGGGAATGTACATTTTCAGAATAACATTTTCAGATGCAAGAGTTGCGGACATATGTTTAAAACGTCTTTTCAACAAACCGTAACGGTATGTCCATCCTGTGGAGCCGAAAAACTGCTGAACCTTGCGGGTGGTTTTGGCCATGGAAAATGTTGTGGTGAGCATCATCGACACAGACGTCATCACCATTCTAAAACCCGAAATAAAAATTCTCATGAATAAAAAAATTGCCATTCCGGTAAAAGAGGGTAAACTTTCAGCTCATTTTGGTGAATGTACTTCTTTTATGATTTATGAAACCGATCAAACCTCGATCATAGGTTTCGGAGAATTTCAACCTCCGCTAAAAAGCAGGGGCGTTTTTCCTTCATTTCTGATAAATAAAGGCGTAAATGCTGTAATTGCAGGCGGTTTGGGGATCAAGGCGATGCGATTATTTGAAGCGAACGAGGTAGAAGTGATTTCCGGAGTAAATAATACCGATCCCATCGGCTTGGTGGAAATGTATCTCAAAAATGAATTGCACTCCGGGATGAACCTGTGTGACCACTGAATCTTCAGGTTTACTTTAACAGGCCGGTAACCTGAGTCTGTTAATGGAATCTCTTTGAACGCCAAAACCGGCTGTCATGCTGAAATTCCATACTTTTGCAGAAAAATTAATGTATGCCTAAAAAGAGACGGGAACAACCGGTTTATACAAATGTTGAGATCACGGATGCAGGAGCTGAGGGTAAAGCAGTGGCAAGGGTGAATGATCAGGTGGTTTTTATCCCCTTTGCTGCTCCCGGTGATGTGGTGGATATTCAGGTGACCAAAAAGCGGCGTTCATACCTGAAAGGAAAAATTCTTGAAATTCATACTTATTCTGATAAAAGAACCGAACCCCGTTGCGAACATTTCGGCACCTGTGGCGGTTGCAAATGGCAGCACCTGAAATATGAAGAGCAACTCAGGTTTAAGCAAAAACAGGTAAAGGACAATCTATCGCGGATCGGGAAGTTTGAAATGCCTGAACTACATCCGATCCTCCCCTCCGAAAATATCTATTTCTACCGCAACAAACTCGAATTTACATTTTCGGGCCGTCGCTGGCTAACCGAATATTCAAAGGAGATCGACTTTGCCGATCGTAATATGAACGGGCTCGGGTTTTATATGCCCGGCATGTTCGACCGTGTGCTCGATATCAACAATTGTTACCTGCAGGAAGAACCATCCAATTCGATTCGGCTGGCTGTGAAGGATTATACCCAGCAACTGGGCCTGGAATATTATGATGTGAAAAACCACACAGGTTTTCTAAGGAACCTGTTGATCCGAAGTTCAACTACAGGCGACCTGATGGTGGTCCTGGTGGTTAAATATGAAGATCACGGGAAAATAAACGAGGTGCTTCAGTTTATTGCCGATAAATTTCCACAAATTACATCGCTCATGTATGCCGTTAACACCGGGGTGAATGATGTGTTTGCCAACTTTGAGATCAAACTTTTTAAAGGAAATCCCTATATCGAGGAAGAGATGGAAGGGTTGCGGTTCAGGATCGGTCCGGTTTCGTTTTATCAGACCAATTCGCATCAGGCATACCAACTTTACAAAGTGGCCCGCGACTATGCCGGGTTGACCGGGAATGAGGTGGTTTACGATCTCTACACCGGAACAGGCACCATCGCCAATTTTGTCGCTTCCAGATCAAAAAAAGTGGTGGGAATTGAATATGTGGAATCGGCTGTTGAAGATGCCCGTGTTAATTCGGAATTGAACGGATTGGACAATACCAGCTATTTTGCTGGTGATATTGCCCGTGTTCTGGATGAAGATTTTGTGAATGATAACGGCAAACCGGATGTGGTTATCACCGATCCGCCCCGTGCGGGCATGCATCAAACGGTTGTTGAACAATTGCTGAAGATCGCCCCGGAAAGGATCGTTTACATCAGTTGTAATCCGGCTACCCAGGCCAGGGATGTCACCCTGCTGGATGAAATGTATGCCGTCGAAGAAATTCAACCGGTCGATATGTTTCCCCACACGCACCACGTCGAAAATGTGATCAAGCTCGTGAAACGGAAATAGCGGTTTGCTGTTGAAAACATTTGAAAGTTCCTCACTGCACTTCACCCGGTTTGGAGTCCATTTCCTTTACTTTTGCAATTCCTGAAATTGTAAATAATTATGCAACAATATCTTGATTTACTGGATCATGTGTTGAAGAACGGCGTGAAAAAACAGGACCGCACCGGAACGGGAACAGTAAGTGTATTCGGATACCAGATGCGGTTTGATCTGTCTGAAGGATTTCCGGTTATGACTACCAAAAAGCTGCATCTCCGTTCAATCATCCATGAACTGCTTTGGTTTCTGAAAGGTGATACCAATATTCAATATTTAAAAGAGAACAAGGTTTCGATCTGGGATGAGTGGGCCGATGAAAACGGCGATCTCGGGCCGATCTACGGTGCCCAGTGGCGCAACTGGAATGACGATGACATCGACCAGATACAGGAGGTGATCAACCTGATCAAAAATAATCCCGATAGTCGCCGGATGATCGTTGCCGCCTGGAACCCGAGCGTGCTTCCCTTGCCCGGGAAATCGTTTGCTGAAAATGTAGCCCTGGGCCGTGCAGCGCTGCCTCCGTGTCATGCCTTTTTCCAGTTTTATGTTGCTGATGGCAAACTCTCCTGCCAGATGTATCAGCGGAGTTGTGATATTTTCCTAGGCGTTCCGTTTAACATTGCCTCGTACGCCCTGCTCACCATGATGATGGCACAGGTAACCGGACTGCAACCCGGTGAGTTTGTCCACACCCTCGGTGATGCCCATATCTACCTCAATCACATCGATCAGTGTAAATTGCAGCTCACCCGTAAACCGTTTCCGTTGCCAACGATGAAAATCAATCCCCAGGTGAAAAACATCTTCGATTTTACTTTTGAAGATTTTGAACTGATCGGGTATGAGTCGCATCCGCATATTCGTGGGGAGATTTCTGTGTGA
>JAGQVF010000289.1 GCA_020438135.1 Bacteroidales bacterium
GGACTTTTCATCGGTTTTGAGATCGAATGCGGAGGTGCAAATGCGATGCCTGCTGCAAAAATATTTTCGTAATCGGGATTTTGATAGGTCGAAGGCCAATCGTCAACGCTCCATTGTTCGTAAGGTTTTGGAGTGTAGTCGGCATCAACTTTCATAAATCCGTTGGGGGCAAACAATCTGGCTGTTATATCCTCATCCTGTTTATCAAAAGCTTTGATCCCATGCCCTGAAAAGCCTGGTATCAGCATGGCAAAGTCGAAAGTTTCTTCCTTGTTTTCACCGTCAAGTGTTTCATAATAAACTTTTCCGGGCTCCACTTTTTTCACCCCGGCTTGTTTGATCCAGTTGATTCCGCGCTGTACAAAAAAGGATTCCGTAAAAACTTTTGTTGATGTTACGTAGCCACCTTTTTTAATGTACGCTCCACCCATGCCAAAATCGCCCAGTTCAAATTCGTTGGAAATCCAGGTTATATCTGCCATATGCGATAACTTCCGTTTGCGGATTTCATAATCCACATTCAGGATATACTCAAAAGCAGCGCCCTGACAGGTGGCCATCGGGTGGCCTGTGCCGATCAGAAATTTCTGCTTCTCCCCTTTTTCCATGCGGGAAATGGCTTTTTGCAATTGTTCCCACGATTCTGCTGCATGATTATATGTACATACGGAGGCAGTGTTTTTTCCCGGCCCCAATCCCTCGGTTGCCTCGAAATTGAGTTTGGGTCCGGTGGCATTCACGAGGAAATCATAGGGCACCTGCTCGGTTTCACCTTTTCGTGATTCGGAAGTATATTCAACCGTAACAAATCCTGAAGTGATGGAGGCATTTCCTTCGGGATGAACCGATACAGCTTTGGCCTGCTTGTAGTTGATTCCCCACTTTTTGTAAAGCGGTTCCAGTTTGAATCGCACCTGGTCGACGGTCATTCTGCCCACACCCACCCAAATATTTGATGGGATCCATTGATAATAAGAATTCGGGGTAACAACTATGACTTCGTGTTCTTTTCCAAGCCATTTGCGAAGATAGGCGGCTGCAGTATGGCCTGAAATCCCGGCGCCTAAAACGACGATTTTTGACATGATAACCTTGTTTTGCCGCTAAATTAAAAAATTATTTGAATACTTAAATATTTGAATTTGAAATTAGTGTTCATCAGAGGATTTGATAAAATTGCCGTTGTGTAGCAATTGATAAATATTCAACAAAATTCGTATAATTGCACTCCTGAAAACAACTAAAAGTTCGTATTTCTATGGCAACCCTGAACAATGCTCCCCGTGACAGTTTTAGTTCCAGAATTGGTGTGATTGCTGCTGCTGCAGGATCGGCGGTAGGTTTGGGAAACATCTGGCGATTCCCCTATGTGGCGGGCGAAAATGGCGGTGGCGCTTTCCTGTTGATCTACCTGGGTTTTATCCTGGCAATCGGTTTCCCGGTGATGCTCGCTGAACTAACGATCGGCCGAAGAGCCCAGTTAAACGCATTGGGTTCTTTCAAAAAACTGGCCCCTGGAAAACCATGGTTCCTGGTTGGGTTGATGGGTATTGTGGCTGCATTTCTGATCCTTGCTTTTTACAGCACCATCGCCGGATGGACGCTCGAATATCTGATTCAGGCCATCGGAAATCAGTTTGCGGGCAAATCACCTAACCAACTAAAGGAATCATTTGAAATTTTTCAATCAGGAACGTTCAGGCCTTTGTTGTGGCAAATGATCTTTATGTTCCTGACGGGATACATTGTGTATTCGGGCGTAAAAAACGGGATTGAAAAATATACCAAGATATTAATGCCGGTGCTGTTTCTTTTAATCCTCGTGATGACGGTTCGTTCGGTAACCTTAGAGGGGGCCAGCGGCGGATTGAATTTTTTATTCAAACCTGATTTTTCAAAAATTACGTGGCCTGTGGTTCTGGATGCTTTGGGGCAGGCGGCCTTTTCGCTAAGCATCGGGATGGGAGCTTTGATCACCTATGGAAGTTATATCCAGAAAAACAACCCATTGCCCAATATCGCTTTGCAGGTAACGGCAGCCGATACACTGATAGCTATCCTTGCCGGGGTGATGATCTTTCCGGCGGTTTTTGCATTTAATATCGATCCGGCAGAGGGGTTTGGCCTCGTGTTTATTGTTTTACCCAACATTTTCGAACAAATGGCCGGAGGTTATTTCTTCTCCATCCTTTTCTTTGTTTTGCTTGCCATTGCCGCCCTCACCTCAACGGTTTCGGTTTTGGAAGTAGTTGTAGCCTATTTCTCTGAAGAATTAAAAATGACCCGCAACAAAGCGACCATCATAGCATCCGTGGCCATTTCGTTTGTGGGTGTTTTTGCCACCCTTTCTTTCGGCCCGCTGAGCGACGACATCATTTTTGGCAGGACCATTTTCGGGTGGTTTGACTATCTCTCTGCAAATGTGTTTTTACCGGTTGGTGCCCTGGCTATTGTTGTGTTTGTTGGATGGTTTATGGGTAAACGCAACGTAAAAAATGAGATTACCAACGAGGGATCACTCAAGGTTTTATTTTTCCCGGTTTTTATCTGGATCGTAAGGTTGATCGCACCGGTGGCTATTGCAGTTGTATTTCTGTATGGATTGGGAGTGCTGAAACTGTAACATCAGAAAAACCATGAAACAGAAAAACATGTCGATCGGCTGAACACCTTATCATCAGTCATTCCGTTCATCACATCCGACAGTCCGATTTTTTTTATAAAAGTAAATTGCATTTGCATGGCCTGTAGTCCAAATCCAGCCTGCAAGCCGGGTTCTTCATTGTAAAAGTCATTGCCGGGTGAAATTTCTTTATTATCAAGAAAACCTGCCAGAACATACCTGTAATACCCCCCCAGGAATACAAACCCAAACCCGAAGTTTTCCCGGTAATTGTTGGAAGTGACCATCAGATCAACCGAAGGCGACAACGAATGAACCATCAGATCACCTGTTGCTGTTCCACCCCTGAAATAATCATAATAGAGCGAAGGTTGAATGATAAAATTCGGAGAAAGTTTAATTTGGGTGGCCAACCCTGCTCCCGCAGAGAATTTCGGTTTCGACTCATAAAATTCACCGGAATAAGTGAATCGACTATACCCAGCCATGGCACCCACGCCCCATTGGAAACCGGTTTTTATGCTTTTGCTGATAAAAGATCTATCGGGTAAAAGGATCTCTTCATTTGCAAGTTTTTCAGCAAGATTCACCATAAAATGAGTGATGCGGGCCATACCATTATAATCCAGCAGGTTGCTTTCGTCTTCAGGTTGATGGTAAGGAGATTTTAGTCCGGTAAAAAGATGAACCGCAGGAATACCCGCCTCACCAAAAGGCCAGGTATCTGTCTGAAGCACCATTTTGCCACTTAAACCTCCGATATACAAATCTTCTTCACCGGCCACCTGCTTAGCAAGTTCAGGACCTTTTTCAAGAGCTCTGATCCCCCGAAGCATCAGTTTTCCTTTGGCCTCATACATGCCCACCATATCCAGGCTGAACATCACTTTTATGGCGGATAGATCGGGTAAGCTATCACGCACCATCGCTTCGGAGCCGGTTAACCCGATCTCTTCTCCATCAAAAGCAACGAGGATCACACTTCGTTGCAGAATATCTTTCATTTCAACCAGTTTCCGGCCTGTTTCAATTACGACCGAAACCCCGGAGGCATT
>JAGQVF010000022.1 GCA_020438135.1 Bacteroidales bacterium
AGTGGGGCATTGTGGAATCCTGGTCGATTTGCCCCGAAGATTATGGCTGGTGTGAACGGAAAAAAGGTAATAATCCCGATAACTATTTCGAATATGTGAAGGAATATGAAAACCTGAAAACCACCTTCAACCCGGTTCAGTTCGATCCGGCAAAATGGGCGAAGGCCGCTGCCGGTGCCGGGATGAAATACATGATCTTCACCACCAAACACCACGACGGCTTTTGCATGTTCGACACCAAATACTCCGATTACAAGATCACGGATGCGGATTGTCCTTTTCATACCAATCCAAAAGCCAATATCACCAAAGAGATGTTCGATGCCTTCCGTGCAGAAGGCCTGTGGGTCGGGCCTTATTTCTCCAAACCCGACTGGCATAACGATGATTACTGGGATCCCTATTTCCCGCCCATGGATCGCAATGTAAATTATGATCCGGCTACATATCCCGACAAATGGGAAAACTATGTGCAGTTCACCCAAAACCAGATCATGGAGCTGATGTCGGACTACGGACCGGTTGATATTCTTTGGCTTGATGGGGGTTGGGTCAGAAAAAATACAAAAGAAGATATTGAGGCCTATTACCGGGATTCTTCCAATTATTCGAAAGACGGTTTCCTGAAAACCAAGCTGATCAACCAGGACATCCGCATGGATGAGTTGGTGGACAAAGCCCGCGAAAAACAACCCGGCCTCATTGTGGTCGACCGTGCCGTTCCCGGGAAAAATCAGAATTATCTCACACCCGAAAACCGTGTTCCGGAAGAAGCCCTGCCTTATCCCTGGGAATCGTGTATCATTGCAGGAGGGAGCTGGTCGTGGATCCCGGATGCCACTTATATGAGCGGGAGGGAGGTAGTTCACCTGCTGGTGGATATTGTAGCCAAAGGTGGCAACCTGTTGCTGAATATCGCTCCCGGACCGGAAGGGCAGTGGCATGATGGTGCTTATACCATGCTTGAAGAGGTGGGTGCCTGGATGGATGTGAACAATGAAGCGATATACGGTACCAGGACCATTGCCCCATTTAAATCCGGAGATGTTTGTTTTACGCATAAACCGGATGGAGCTCTTTATGCAATTTATCTGAATAAGCCAGGTTCAGGAAAGTATTCAGGAAACCTTCAAATCAAGTCTGTTCCGGTGGACTTTGATTCGGTGAAATTACTCGGATCAAAGAAAAAAATAAATTGGAGTCGAACGGGTGATATGGTTGAAGTTGTACTTCCGGAAGGTGCAGAAACAGAATTAAACAATAGTGCAGCCTGGGTTTTTAAATTTGAATAAAAGACCTAAACATTTAAATCATTCTGCTGTTTTCACTTTTTATTGCTGTGCTAATGAATAGTATAGAACTGATAGAAACATGGTTCAACAAATGGGGATTTTCAAAATCTTCCTGTTACAGATATTTCCGGCAAACCAGTCCGTTTGGCACCATCGAAATTACTGATCCGTTGGTTTGGATCAGTAGTTTAACCCTGATTGTGGGATTGTAAACGAAAAAGAAGTGAACTCGTTTGTTTTGCTCCTGACCTGAATCGGGATGTTATGAATATCCAGAATTTTCTTCACAATAGCCAATCCCAGTCCTGTTCCTTCAATACCACTTTTCTCTTTACTCACCTTGTAATACCTGTCGAAAATATGTGGCAGATCCTCAGCAGGAATTCCTTTACCGGTATTTTCAACATTTACTTCAACATTTTTATCCACCTGTTTTACTTCAAGTTTAACTTCCCCGTTTTCAGGCGTGTATTGCAGGGCATTTGAAAGAAGATTCTGGATAACCCGCTCAATAAGCGACACATCAGCTTCAACCATAGGGATTGTTTTTGCAATGTCAGATTTTATTGCAATATGTTTTTTCTCGGCGATAAGATTGTAGCGGTTAGCAGCATCAGCAAGTAATTCATTAATAAAAAACGGTTCCTTGTTCGGCTTGATTTGATTGGCTTCTAACTTAGAAAGCTCAAACAGGTCAGAAACCAGTTTTTTAAGCCTGTCGCTACCATCAAGAATGATTTTCAGATACTTCTGCCGCTCTTCTGATGTTAGATTTTCATCTTTGATCATCAGGGTTTCGATATAGCCATGGATCACAGCTAACGGACTACGCAAGTCATGCGATACATTGGCGATCAGTTCGCGGCGCAGGCTGTCCACTTCTTTGAGTTCGTCGATATTTCTGAGAATAGTATCTGCCATCTTATTAAAGGTTGAGGAAAGGGTGGCCAGTTCGCCTTTCATTCCTTTTTCAGGAATCCGGGCAAGCAGATCACCTTCTTCAAACTTTCTGAAGGTTCGGATGATTATCCTGAGGTTTTTCGTGAGAAACCAGATTAATATCAATCCAATGGTAAATGCCGCAAGTAATGTAATTACAAATGCGTTTGTAGAAACTTTCAACCAGTAGCTCCCCAATAGTGCTGCAGCAATATTTTCATGTTTTTCACTGGCTAAAACCATATAAACATAACCCATCAAATTGCCGTCCTCTTTCACTTCTGTAGCTGAGAAAATGGTTTTCTGACCTGGATTTCTGGGGTCGTCTCCTTCGATATACCGATCTCCTCTTGTTATAAGAAATTGTTTTACCGGTGCGATATCAACACTGTTTAGTTTAACTTTTTTATCAAGAACCACAAATGAGAGAATTTTACCCTCCGGATCGAGCAGATATACCTCGATTGTTGGATTAACAGCCATCATTGAGTGCATGATCTTTCCGAGTGCGTCTTTGTTGACTTCACCATTAACAAAAGGAGAAACCTCGAGCAACATGCTCTCTGCCACATGGGCATTCAGGCGTTGGGTGGTTTCCTTATAATAACGGTTTGAGGCCAGGGTAGTGATAAAGATATAGGCCAGTCCCAATAAGAGCAGGATCAGTAAAAACGACATGCTTATGCGCCAGTAAAGGCTCTTCCATATCTTCGTTTTTTGCATCATGAGTCAGAGTTTTGGAATGAAATTATTATTTATATGTTATGAATTCAGTCATGAAAGTTCGTCATTAAAGCGGTAACCAATTCCCCAGGTTGTAAGGATGTATTTTGGATTAGCCAAATCAGGTTCAATTTTAGCCCGTAAACGGTTGATATGTGAATTTACCGTGTGTTCATACCCATCAAAATCATATCCCCACACCTCCGATAGTAATTGATCACGGCTATAACTGACACCGGGATGTCCGGCGAGCAAAAGCAGCAGATCAAATTCTTTGGGGGTGAGTTCAATTCGTTTTTCTTTTAGCATCACCTTTCGTTTTTGTGTATCTATTACAAGATCTATGATTCTGATGATTTCCTGATTTTTTTCCTTTACTTCAAGGTTGTTCTGATCCTGTCTTCTGAATATGGCTTTTACCCTGGCTATAAATTCCCTGATACCGAAAGGTTTGGTCAGGTAGTCATCAGCACCCGATTCGAGGCCCAAAACCTTATCTATTTCTTCTGTTTTCGCAGTCAGCATCATGATTGGGGTGTGATTTTCATAGGCACGGATTTTCTGAGCAATTGAAATTCCGTCTTTATTGGGTAACATTATATCCAGGATGATGAGATCATATTTGCCTTCGAGCGACTTACGCGATCCTTCAAGACCGTCATAAGCAACATCAACCTCACAGTTTAAATCCTGAAGATGAATTTTTAGCAAGTCAACTATGTCTTTATCATCTTCAACAACCAGTACTTTTTTCATAGGAATAAAATTTTTGGCGAAAATATTTTCAAGTTATCACGAAATTATCACAGGTTTATAAAAATAATAAAATTTGAACACAATCAGGTACAAAATCAAAACTTGTGATTGGACAACTTGATCCTGCTTGAAAATTTACACCGGAAAATCTGGTAACAGGTTGTGTAAATTTTGCTCATTAAATGATTGATTCGAAATTTCTCTGTATTTCTGATTTTCGCTTTAGCAGGTAATTAGAGTTTCCATCAAGGATAAACTACGGCAAAGTTTAGGAAAATGTGTTGTTCTTGTGACAGTTTTGTGATAAAATCGTTGCAGTTTGGCGATTGTTGAATCAAAAAATATATAATTACTATGAAAAACTTACTACTGACTTTCTTTGGATTTACATTTACAATAAGTTTATTTGCTTATGATGTAAGCGGTGTGGCAAAGGATTCTGAAACGGAAGATCCGCTTGCTGGAGTTGATATCATACTTAGCTATACCACAGGAGGAATTGCCGCTTCAGCTGAAACCCAACCGGATGGGAGCTTTTTGCTAACGGGAGTGCAGGATGGAACTTTTAACCTGGAACTCTATATGTATCCGGATCCGGTTGTTATTAACGGAATATATTATTTACCTTCAACCAGGGAAGAACCTGTAGTTGTGAACGGTTCAAATGTATCCGATTTGTCGTTTATGATCCCTCCGCATCATCCTGATTTTAAACTTACCGGCGCTTTAATTGATGATGTAACCAACGATACAGTAACCATTCAGAATTTTCAGGTTCAGGCAAAAATGGAATATCTTGTTGAATTTTTTATTGATTTTGAAACTGAAAATGGTATTTATATCCTGGAAGGTTTGCCTGACTGGACCTATGAATTTACCCTTTTCGAAAATGATTATTATGAGGGTGTCTCTACCGGTATAACCATCAACCCCAATGACCCGGAAACAGTTCACATGGATTTTTATGTTGAGCCCAAAATGGGTACAACGGTTAGTGGCGTGTTGATTGACAGTACGACTAATCAGCCCATTCTGCAAGCCGGAAGGACCATCAAGATACAAGCGATCAATTCATTTTTCACTCAAACGAACGAGCAGGGTGAATTTACATTTATTAATATACCTCCCGGTAGTTATGCCGGAATTCAGGTAACTTCACAGGATACCGATTATGTTTTCTGCCAGGGTAGCGAGATTGATGGTTTGATGGTTCCCGAAGTTGGATTGGATGATATTCAGTTATACCAGAAACCCTGGGTCTCGATCCATGAAGTAACCGCAGATGCAAGTGACTTTGAACCCGGAGAAACCAAAACGGTCAATTTCTCGGTTGCGAATGATGACCTGTCGTATGGGGCCATTTGGGGTGTGAACCTGATTTTCCCGGAAGGTGTCACTGTGTTAAATTCAACCCCATTTTACGGTGTGAATGGTAACGAAGTAATTTTCGACAAACTCCCTGATTGCAGCACCAGTGAAAAAAAAGCCTGGGAAGGATGGCATTGGGTGGGAATTCCTCCATATGCCTCTTCTGAAGGAAACCTTGATTTGCTGAACGAATCAGCCTCTTCGGATGTAACACTGGTTTTTGATGACAGCGCTTCTATGGAAGTCGCCTCTATCTTTTATGAAATCTACTATGACATACATTGCAACACCATTCAACCCTTTAGCTATGGTACGATCATGATGGAAAATGATAATATAACAACTGGAGAGCCTCCAGTACCTACCGAAAAAATGGCCAGGGTGGATATGGAACTTTATCCAAATCCTGCCAGGAGCAAGTTCGTTTTATGGACCGATATGAACATGACGATGACATGCAATTTTATGATTAGTAAAATTTCAGGAGAGAAGGTTTTTAACCTTGAAAAAACTTTTAAGGAAGGAAGCTCAAGAACGGTGATTAATACTGGTGGTTTTGAAAACGGAGTTTATTACTGTTCCCTAATTTCGGATAAATTGAAAATCGTAAAAAGGCTTCTTATTTCAAGGTAAACATATTGCTTTTAGCATTAAAATACCCAAGGTATAAGCCTCCATGTTTTCTGTTGGTACAACTCATATCGCTTGAAAACCATTGCGAGTTTGCGTTCTTCGAACAGAAGTTTAAAAATCAGATTAAGTGTAAAAACCGCAAGGATCAACAGGGTTGTTAATTTCGCCTGTGGAATTGCAACGGGGAAAAAATAAAGGATCAAAGCCAGGTACATCGGATGTCGCACCAGGTTGTAAGGTCCGCTTGTGATCAGGCTGGCTCCTTTCCGGGGCAATGGAGCGGGATTGAGTTTGCTGCGACTCATTTCAAAAATTGCCCAGATGCCAAGTGCTAATCCTGCAATTTGAATCAGCAAAAGGGCAGGGGTCTTTGAAAACCAGGGCGTTAAAAGTATTAATGCAAGAGCTAATCCGTATTGCAGCAGTGTAAGAATCCACGATTTTATTTGGTCATTCATGCCCGAATATGTTATCGTACCAAAACAGCAAAAAGAATGAGATGTTCAAATAATAAAAGGTCTTCGCTTTGTAACGAAGACCTTTGTTATAGATGGTGGTTAACCATGTCCACTTATGTGGGTATATATTAGTCCCTTTCGGGGTGATTGACTTACACGGTGTATCTTTCAAAAAGTGTGCTAAAAACAGCCTTAACCTTAAAATATTTTAAAAGAAATGTTAAATAATAGGTTATGAGGTAATTAAGAGAATTGTGGCTCAGTGTTTTTAATTTGGAAAATAACTGCAACAGGTAACCTCATCAATTTGCAAAACAGGTCGGTTATTTTGACACATTCAAATCATCCACTTCGGCGATGTGGTTAAAAAGCAGAACCAACATTCGATTAAATTCAGATTGATAGGGCGCTGAAATTGAAACCCGTGATTTTGTAACAGGATGATCGAATTGTATCTCATAAGCGTGAAGCAGCATCGTGGTCATATCCCATTTCGATTTAAACAAACCGTTTTGTTTATTACATCCATGAGGTCTGTCGCCGATAACCGGATGCATGATGTGTGCAAAATGTTTTCTGATCTGATGATTTCTGCCTGATTTGGGATATATTTCCACAAATGAATATCTCGAGGTTTTAAATTTTCCAAACGGTAAGGGTATTTCGCAGTTTTTCAGACATTTATATACTGTTATTGCATCCTGTACTTTGCCCTGATCATTTTTTAGCGGGTAATCAATTATTCCGTGTTCAGGCATATTACCCCGTACGATAGCGTGGTAAATTTTATCGACCTGGTTGGCAGCGAATTGCTTCTGCATATGGGAATTGACTTCCTGACTCAATGCAAATAACAAAACACCTCCGGTTTTTCTATCGATACGATGCGCAGGATAGACGGTTCTACCCAATTGATCCCTGAGCAATTGCAGGGCAAATTCTTTTGCATCGGCTGCCATTCCGGTACGATGGACCAACAAGCCATGTGGTTTATTAATCGCTATAAGGTGCTCATCTTTATACAGTATATCAAGCATACGGAATATACAAACAAAAGTGCTCAAAATTAAAGCAGAATGATGTATGAAATTAAAAAAAAATCCCTGCTATCAGGCAGGGATTTTTTTTGGTAATCTTTTATATAAACTAATTCGGAACGTTAGTACCACTTCCCTGATTGGGTACCCAAATATCATCTTTGTCTTTATTGTCTGATTGACCATCAAGGGTGAAATCACTATCAAGATAACCTTCATTACCTGATTCAAGCTCCCACAATGGCGAAATGTCTGATCCGTTTACATTTCCGTCGTGGTTACCATCCCCACCGATCATTCCCCACTTTCCTGGGGCAAGCAGTTTGTGCCCGTTTAACCCACCGTACACCTGGTTTACACCACTGGTGAAATCATAGCTGTAGATTCCACCGGAGGGATTAACGGCATTGTTAGATATAATTCCAAGGTGATTTCTTTGCCATAATACAACAAACAGGTTTTGGTTAACTGATACCAGGAACTCAAGATTTGAAGAACCGTCGATGTCAACTACAGAACCATCGCTTTTGATAAAAGCTGCTTGTCTGCCGATTGAAGTTGCTCCGGTGGCTGATCCTGCAGTGGCTGCATCTCTGAGTTCAACCAAAACCCATTCAACAGTGCCTGCCGGGATGGAAGCAACATTTTCTGTTCCGGGGTAATTCCAGGGGGCCATATTAAAAGGTTGGGCAAGTGGCAAGTCGCCTGTCAGGTCTGTATTCATTCCGGATCCGTTAAAAGGTCCCTCAAGCAGGGCAGTTATATCTAAGGTAACACCCGCGGGTAACACATTCACTGTATAGTCTTCAACCTGTCCGAATGAAAATGTCTCGCATGGGCCAGGATCAGCTGTATATTTTATGATTACCCGAAATCTTTTTGCTCCCGCATCTGTGGACGCCGGAACTGTGATATTCGTATTTAAAGTCGCAGGGCCGGTTGCCTGCCCGAGGTCATAACTTTCGTTTGCATCATCAAAATCACAATCTGAATTCCAGTCTGCAAATATCCAATAGTGCTCGGTCCAGTTTCCAACTGATCCAACCGAAACGCTAGCATTATAAGTAGCATCAGCATCAACATTGGTCGACAAATAGGTAAAATCTTCATACCCATTGGTTGTATTTACCGAATTATTTATAGTGTTAAAGGTGAAATTACTGATCCATTCTTCGGTTGCATTGCCTGATCCGGCTGTGCAATAGCTACAATTTGTAGCACTGATATAGTTTAGTTTCGTCTCTGAGTCGCTTCCATAAATGTTTGTTGACACGAGGGTTACTGTATAATTTCCCGGGGCATCAAATGATACTTCAGGGTTTTGGGATGTTGCATTTGTTCCGTTTAAATAGGTCACAGTAGCTGGATTGAATGTCCAACTCCATGAGTCGGGTGCATTGGTCGACAGATCAGTAAAATTAACCTGGTTTCCGATAAATGGAGCTACATCATCAGCAATAAAATCAGCTATTGGTGGTGCAGCAGCAACAACCGATACAAGTATTTCTCTGAAATGTACTGGTGTACCATTGGGCCCCTCACCTTTAACGGTGCAGGTATAATTTCCGGATGGAACATTGTTATCCGTAATTTGGATAGGAATGTTACCCGGGAACGAGCTTAACGTATTTCCTGAAGGGTATGAAATGCTGAAAGATCCCGATGGGGGTGATTCCATAGTTGCCGTGAAAATTACATTATCCGTATATAGTTTTACGTCAGGAACTTCTGCGTAAATTGTGTTCACTCCATCGCTGCTTTTTGAAGAACTCAGACTCATCGCATAATCCGGGAAATAAGAAACGAAACTTGCAAAAGTTCCCCATCTGAAGTCGGCCCAAACCGACATCGAAGTTACTTCATTTGAAACAATTCCGTTATAATCGCCCTGGTATCTTGGCGTACCTCCACCGCCACAGGTCGAACAATTGATCAGCATTTTTTCATTGCTGATCTGTTGATTTGTTACAAAACTTTGTCCGCCGTTATCGGAATATGAAGCATATATCAAAGCACTGTCGCTGGTGGGCGTATCACGTGTATCCATCCATTGTACATATAATCTACCTGAAGTTACATCACACCAGATTGCCGGTGCCCACTGATGGTTATTTTGAGTGTTCAGGTCATCGTTGACTTTTACGGCTGAGGACCAGCTTATTCCACTATTATCGGAATACCTGCACCATATGTCCGGTTTATTTCCATCTCCGGCAGGCCAGTTTGATGCATATACCACATACAATCTGCCTCTGTAAGTACCATCGCTGTTATCAGCGGCAATGAAAGGGTAGGGGCGTGTTCTCATATTTTCAACCGAATGTCTTCCATTGGAGTTAGTTCCTACATAACCTGAAAAATTTTGTGCTGATCTTAATGAAAAGTTCAAACCGCCGTCATTTGATTCATAAAAGGTGTAGGTTGATGCAAAGGTGTTTCCTCCGTTTGTTACGACATAAACCGATCCTCCATCAATCGCTCCGTTGGGACCAACGCACACCATCATTCCGGGAAGTGATTGGGTGGCAAATGTTTCGGTATTGGTCCAGCTTGCTCCAAAATTTGTACTTCGGGCAAAGTTTCCACCACCGGAAGCAGTCATTACAGTATAAATATTGTTTGAATATGGACCATCGGTTTGGTCGGCAGCCAGCCAGTTTTTATCAACACCATCGATGGCTGTCACAGCTGAACTCCAGGTTAATCCATTATTGGCTGAGCGCACCAGTTTACATCCGAGAATACTTCCGGATCCATACATGTTTTCATAATACAGATTACCCTGAGCATCGTATGCTGTGAGAACATCTCCACGGATGGTGGTCCCCCAACTTACCGCAGTGGCATCATTCCAATCGTGACCGTTTGTTGTTCTGTGGGTTCCATCAGTATTAAAAGCTGTAAAATACTGCCCGGGAGCCAGTGGGTTTTCACTGATGTGGCTTTCTGCAAAATCAACACCCAGGTAAAAGTTATCGTAATTGTCGATTGTGATTACCTGTGATGGGGCTTTTGGACTATTCTGTATCTGATCGATATACCAGGCCGGAATTTGATCGATATCGGGATTGTCAGTATAATCGCTGATATCATCTTTGGTTTGGGAAAATCCCATATTCCAAAATATCAATGACAGAAATAAGAACATGGTTCCGTACCATGAATTCGGAAGTAAGTTGTGTTTCATCTTGTTGAAGTTTAAACTGTTTGAAAAGATTATTTAGGTAGATAATTACCGATTGCAAATATATATAAAAAGCGAAATATTTTTACTGAATACTATGCAATCACCCAATGCGTTGATATTGAAAAGATTGTGGCAAATTATGATACATATCCCAGACTTCGCTTGGTATAGCGGCTGCACTTAAAATATTATACCATAACTTTACAGGATAATTTAAAACGTATTTTCATGAAATCATTGATTAAAAAAATGGTTCCCGACAATTGTTTAATTGTTGTGATGATTGTAACAAGTGTTTCATTCATCGCTCAAGCCCAGCAGGTAAAATCATTCAAAGGTGTTCAACACGAAAAGTATGAAGGTGAATTTATACCTATAGATCGCGCGTCAATGCCTGTTTCAAATGCCTATAGTTATAATTCGATCGGTTTCACTGTTACCCAGGTAAATGTTAATGAGGATGGTGAAAACATAGTTGGGGATGCTGCCAATGAACCCTCCATGGCTATTGATCCCAATAATCCAGATGTGAAAGTGATAGGTTGGAGGCAATTTAATACCATAGGTAACAATTTCCGTCAGGCAGGTTTTGGATATACAACGGATGGCGGGCTTAACTGGACTTTCCCTGAAGTAATTGATCCAGGTGTATTTCGTTCTGATCCGGTTCTTGATACAGATACTGCAGGCAATATATTTTACAACAGCCTTACAGTTAATGAAAATGATGATTACCTCTGCACTGTTTACAAATCAACTGATGGAGGAATGAGCTGGGATGACGGCGTTTTTGCCCAGGGCGGAGACAAACAGTGGATGTCTGTGGATAAATCTGATGGTGTTGGTAGTGGCAATATGTATGCTTTCTGGACAGCAGCCTATAGTATTTGTCCGCCCTACAATTTTACCAGGTCTGTCGATAACGGCGCTACATTCGAAGATTGTAACCTTTTACCGGGAGAACCTTATTGGGGAACTACAACCGTTGATAATAACGGGAACCTGTATATCGGAGCTTTTATGGATGATCAATTTGTTGTTGCTAAATCCTCCAACGCTCAGTTCCCCGGAGCAACAGTGGTTTGGGATTATATGCAGCCGGTAGACCTGGGTGGATATGTATCAGCTTTTGCCGGATATGAGAGTCCCAATCCTACAGGTTTATTAGGGCAGACAAATATTGCTGTTGATCAAAGTGAAGGACCCAATCATGGAAATATTTATCTTGTATGTTCTGTACTTCGTTATTCGCCCTATGATCCTCTTGATGTGATGTTCGCAAAAAGTACGGATGACGGAACCACCTGGAGTGAACCGGTAAGAATAAATGATGATCTGACAAACATTGCCTGGCAGTGGCTGGCAACGATGTCGGTTTCACCGGATGGCCGGATTGATGTGGTATGGCTCGACACGCGTGATAATGCGGGAAGTGTTGATTCGAAACTCTATTATTCATGGTCGTTCGATGCAGGAGAGAACTGGGGTGAAAATGTGGCTTTATCTGAAAGTTTTGACCCGCACCTTGGTTGGCCACAGCAGGATAAAATGGGTGATTATTTTCACCTGATCTCTGATGAAACTGGTGCTGATCTGGCATGGGCGGCAACTTTTAATGGCGAACAGGATGTGTATTTCAGCAGAATTGAAAATGAGTTTGTAGGTTTAAACGAACAATCTGCGGTTTCGGATTATCTGGAGTTGTATCAGAATAATCCAAATCCTGCCTCAGATAAAACGGTGATCAGGTTTAATCTCAGGGAAAAAACTGAGGTAAAACTTACTTTATCTGATATTTCAGGAAAGGAAATTCAGTTGTTACAACAAGGTTTGTTATCAAGTGGTGTTCACTCATATACTTTCACCACAAAACACCTGAGCCCCGGCATTTATTATTATACGCTTACCGGCAATGGAATTTCTGAAACACGCAAAATGATTGTTACACGCTAATTAAGTTAATCATAACATGAAACACAAGATCGCAGAACACTATGAGATGGTTAAAAAATACCATCCGGATTATTTACTTGCAGTAGAAAGACTTGGTGAGACAGCAAAGTCTGCTGGACCTATCAAAGAAAAAGATGCTCATTTGATACAGTTGGCTGCTTCAATTGCCATCCGATCCGAAGGCGCAACCCATAGTCACGTAAAGCGTGCTCTCCAGGCAGGTGCCAGCCAGGATGAAATTCGACATACTGTGTTGCTTTTAACCAATACCATCGGATTTCCTAATGTGATGGCCGGTATGTCGTGGGTGAACGATATCCTTGAATAGTAGTAGCTTAAATCTTTGCAGCATAAAATACCTATAATTAATATTATGTTAAGTAATTTGTGTTAAATTAAAGGAGGAACAACATTGTGTCCCTCCTTCCTCATGATTAATTTTTCCAAACTAGTTGGATTCGAGTTTTGCGTTTATTTCCTGAAGCTTGTCATTCATTTTAAGCCTCGTGTAAATTTCTTTAAGCGAGATCATTGTGCTGCGATCAGCCGGTTCAAGTTCGTGTGCCTTTTCGAGATATGGAATACTTTTTTCCAAATAATCATTTGCTTCTTCAATCATGGCATCGTATTCATCCTGCTGATCCAACGGCAATTGATTTGCAATATCAATTAAAGCCGATGCTCTGTTTACGTATAAAGCACCCATGTTATAATTCGGATCAAAATAGTTCTGATCCAGTTCGATGGCTTTATCGTATGCATTTACTGCTTTATTGAAAGCATTTTTACGCATATCTTCATTTTTGGTTGTGTCGTCAACCACTTCATTATACTTAGCACCAATTGCAAAAAAGATTGTCGGGTTTGTGGTATCGATCCGGGCCGCCATTTCCAGGTTATTCAGTGCCTTATCGGTCATACCCTCTGCCAGGAAAAGGTTCGTCTGGTTAAGCAATAAATTCAGGTCGGTTGGATATTTTTCACGACCTTCAGCATATACCTCAAGAGCCTTGTCTTTATCATTATCCTGTTTGTAATAAATATTTGCAAGACTTGTGTAAATAGAGGATTTGTCGTAATTCATCTCTTTTAGAGTCAGGAGTTTTTCTTTAGCAATATCATATTTTCCGGCCAATTCAGCAGCCACACTGATGTAATATACTGTAGTTGTATCATTTATTCCGGCTTCATTGTAAATTTCATAGGCCTTTTCAAATGATTTCATTGAACCTGTAAATGCTTGCTTAGCAGCAGTAGTATCGTTAGCATCCTGAGCTGTCATTCCCTGGTTGAACTTATTAGCCCCGTCGTTAAAATACGATTCACCAACAATAGGCATAAACTGGTTTATATCACTTGTGTATTTGTCTTTATCATCCAGTTCTTTGGCTTTTTTGTAGGCTTCCCATGCTTTGTTCAATGCATCGGCATCGAGATCTTTATATTCAGTACTCCTGTAAATATCGATATAAATATTACCACGATAGAACCATGTCTTTGCATCATTCATTGTTTTTTCATGAACGGTGGCATCATCAATGGCTTCCTTTGCTTTATCGAGCTTCCCATTTTTGTGGTAGTTGTAAGCGCTTACAACTTTGTTGTTCTGGCCGATTGCGGCCGAAATAAAAAATACAAATATCAATAAATGAAATAATCTCTTCATGATGTTATTATTTTTCAGATTTACGTGCAAAAGTATTAAAAACTGTTTTATAGCTTTCAAATATCAAGCCAATTTGGAATCATTCTAATTCTTTCCAAACAAACGATCCTTATTCTTCGTGTTCAGATTCTGGTTTCTCAGAATCAGTATCCGGTTGTAAATTTTCGTTGGTCCGATCGGTATCTGCTATAGCCTGCTCACTGCTTTCATCGGTATTTACATCACTTTCATCAATTTCCACCCTCGCAACAGAAGCAATACTATCGTCGCCTCGCAGATTGATCAAACGGACGCCCTGCGTTGCTCGTCCCATTACTCTTAAGTCGGCCACTGCCAATCGGATCAGTATTCCGGATTTATTGATGATCATCAGGTCGTCATGATCGGTAACTGCCTTGATGGCTATCAGGCTACCGGTTTTCTCAGTAATATTAATGGTTTTAACACCTTTTCCACCTCTGTTTGTAACCCGGTAATCATCAATTTTCGATCGTTTTCCATAGCCATTTTCCGAAACAACCAGAATGTCCTGACCACCATTTTGCAGACAAATCATTCCAATCACTTCATCATGTTTCCCTGCCAGGGTAATACCCCTTACACCGGAGGCATTTCTTCCCATGGGTCGTACATGTTGCTCATTGAAACGAATAGCCCTTCCCGATTTCAATGCCATAACAATTTCACTGGATCCATCCGTTAGTTTAGCTTCCAGCAACGTATCTCCTTCTTTCACATTGATGGCAATAATTCCGTTTTGGCGAGGTCTGGAATATGCTTCTAGAGAAGTTTTTTTAATGGTACCCTTGGTTGTGCAGAGAACAATAAAGTTATTTTCGCAGTATTCCTTATCTGTTAAATCTTTCACATTGATAAAAGCCCTGACTTTATCACCGGGTTCAATATTGATCAGGTTTTGCATCGCCCTTCCTTTGGATGTTTTAGTTCCTTCCGGTATTTCATAAACCCTGAGCCAATAGCATTTGCCGTTTTCTGTAAAGAAAAGCAGGTAATTGTGGTTTGACGCAACAAACAGGTGTTCAAGGAAGTCTTCTCCACGAATATTACTTCCTTTGGCCCCCACTCCTCCCCTGTTTTGAACGCGGTATTCTGCGAGCGGTGTACGTTTTATATATCCAAGGTGTGAAATGGTTATAACTACATCTTCGTCAGCAATGGTGTCCGTAATGTTGAAATCTTTACTTGTATATTCAATTTCGGTACGTGTTTCATCACCGTACTTTTCCTTGATTTCTTTCAATTCATTTTTGATGATATCATATCGCATCGGCTCATTGGCAAGAATTTCCCTGAGGTGTTCAATAAGTTTTAGCAGCTCTTCATATTCCTCCTTCAGCTTTTCCTGTTCCAATCCTGTTAGTTTCTGCAAACGCATATCAAGTATTGCGCGGGCTTGTATCTCAGTCAGTTCGAATTGTTCCATCAATCCAACACGGGCATCTTCCGGCGTACGTGAAGCCCGAATGAGCGCAATTACTTCATCAAGATGATCAAGGGCTTTAATAAGTCCTTCCAGTATGTGGGCTTTCTTTTCTGCTTCTTCTAGTTCATATTTTGTTTTCCGGATCAGGACTTCATGCCTGTGTTCGAAGTAATACTTTATCAGGTCCTTGAGGTTGAGCAACATAGGTCTTCCTTTTACGAGCGCAATGTTGTTCACACTAAACGAGGACTGAAGCTGGGTATATTGATAGAGTTTATTCAGGATCA
This sequence comes from Bacteroidales bacterium, assembly GCA_020438135.1. Lineage (GTDB taxonomy): Bacteria > Bacteroidota > Bacteroidia > Bacteroidales > JAADJA01 > JAADJA01. Next base: position 15,744 of record JAGQVF010000022.1, read on the forward strand.
CATTGGGCATGGCATCTCTCTTCAGTTCATACACGATGCGCAGTCCTTCCTTATCAGATTCGTCGCGAATGTCACTGATCCCTTCAATTTTTTTATCATTTACAAGGTCGGCTGTCCGTTTAATCATATCCGCTTTATTCACCTGGTAAGGAACCGAAGTAGCGATGATCCTTGTTTTGCCGGAGTCTTCTTCTTCGATTGTAGCTTCTCCCCTTACAACAATACGTCCGCGACCGGTTTCACAAGCACTTTTAACACCATCATAACCATAAATCAAACCACCTGTCGGAAAGTCAGGTCCTTTGATATGTTGCATCAATTCCTGGACAGTTATGTCATGATTGTCGATATAAGCAATTGTACCATCAATAACTTCTGACAAATTGTGAGGTGGCATGTTTGTGGCCATTCCCACGGCAATACCGGATGCTCCGTTAATCAATAGATTTGGGATTTTCGCGGGCAGCACGGTTGGTTCTTCAAGCGAGTCATCGAAATTCAATTGAAAATCGACAGTATTTTTGTTGATATCAGCCAACATCTCCTCTGCTATTTTGCGAAGTCTGGCTTCTGTGTACCTCATGGCAGCAGGACTGTCGCCATCCATCGAGCCAAAATTTCCCTGTCCGTCAACCAAAGGATACCGTAGTGACCAATGTTGTGCCATTCTTACCATGGCATCATATACACTTGTATCTCCATGCGGATGATACTTTCCGAGAACTTCACCGACGATCCTCGCCGATTTTTTATAGGGCCTGTTTGAAAGAACGCCCAGATCGAGCATCCCAAAAAGTACGCGCCTGTGAACTGGTTTCAATCCGTCTCTGACATCCGGGAGCGCCCTCGACACAATCACTGACATTGAATAATCAATGTAAGCAGCCTTCATCTGATTTTCAATGTTGACCTTTATGATCCGCTCCCCTTTTTGTCCATTTTCTATATCCATACTATGTTCAAATTCAGTAGTTTACAATTTCCAATAAAAAGGTACGAATGTACGCATTTTTGGTCTAAAACCATAGTTTATTTTACTTGTTTTATTACTAACACGGCGATGTTAATAAAAAATGGGTATAATGCGGAATTTCAGTACTTTTGTAAATAAATTTGGCCATGTGGTCAACTTGTCATGAATGCAATTGTTAATAAATTAGGTAAGGTTTTTGATCAACAATCGGCATTTAAAACAGTTTTGTAAAAATAGCGTATCACACATTTTGAAATATCAGGATGGTGAGATCGTTAAATAGTTGAATTTACTAATTAATATGGAAGCTAAATTTTCTCAGAGAGTTAAAGACGTACTAAGCTATAGCAGAGAAGAAGCCATCAGGTTGGGAAATGATTATATCGGGGTTGAACACTTGTTGCTCGGCATCATTCGAGAAGGGGAAGGAATGGCCATCCAGATATTGACCTATTTCGGAATAGACCTGGCAAAGATCAGAAAAGAGATTGAAATGGCTGTTGCAAATAACAACCAGGGGAAATCGAAAAACACAGATAACATCCCCTTGCTTAAACAAGCTGAAAGAGCATTGAAGATAACCTATCTCGAAGCCAAACTTTTCAACAGCGATCTGATCGGTACCGAGCATCTGTTATTAGCCATTTTGAAAGATAATGACAACATTGTTACACGATCCTTTAATAATTATGGCGTTGATTACGACGCGGTGAAAGATGAATTGAAAGCCATTATGTCGAATGCTGATAATGATCCAAGAATAAATCCTGCTGATGAAATGGGAGGAGCAGCCCATGATGATCCGGAAGAAGGCGGTAAAGAATTTGGTGGTAACATTAAAAAGATTTCGGATTCGAAATCGAAAACCCCAGTACTTGACAATTTCGGAAGGGATATCACCAAATATGCTGAAGAAGGCCGGCTCGATCCCATTGTAGGTAGGAAAAGAGAACTTGAACGTATAGCTCAAATCCTGAGTCGTCGTAAGAAAAACAATCCGATTCTTATCGGGGAGCCCGGAGTGGGGAAATCTGCCATTGCCGAAGGCCTTGCCCTCCGGATCGTCGAACGAAAAGTCTCCAGAGCTTTGTTCAACAAAAAAATTGTAACCCTCGACCTTGCATCACTTGTTGCAGGAACTAAATACCGGGGGCAGTTTGAGGAGCGAATGAAAGCTGTATTAAACGAATTGGAGAAAAATCCGGATATTATTCTTTTTATCGATGAAATTCATACGATTGTTGGCGCCGGAAATGCTTCGGGTTCCCTGGATGCATCTAATATGTTCAAACCTGCACTTGCCAGGGGTGAAATTCAATGTATTGGGGCAACCACATTGGATGAATACAGGCAATACATCGAAAAGGACGGCGCTTTGGAAAGAAGGTTTCAAAAGGTGCTGGTTGATCCGACTTCTCCTGACGAAACAGTTGAAATTCTTAATAACATCAAAGAAAAATATGAAGACCATCATTTGGTGAAATACTCCGATGAAGCGATAAAAGCGTGCGTGAATCTGACGATGCGATATATTACCGACCGCTACTTACCTGATAAAGCCATTGATGCTCTTGATGAAGCTGGTTCACGTGTTCATATTACAAATATTCATGTCCCCGTTGAGATCATCGATATTGAAAACAGGATTGAAGAGGTGAAGATGAATAAAACCAGGGCCATCAGTAATCAGAAATTTGAAGAAGCAGCAAAATTCAGGGATATTGAACGGAAATTGCAGGAAGATCTTGATGCAGAAAAAAGAAAATGGGAAGAAGACTCAAAGATCCACCGTGAAACCGTAAACGAAGATAACGTTGCAGAAGTAATAGCGATGATGACAGGCGTTCCTGTTCAACGGATTGCGCAAAATGAGAGCGAACGGCTTGTGAACATGGAAGGCGATCTCGAACACTCCGTGATTGGGCAAAACGATGCCATTAAAAAAGTTGTGAAAGCGATCCGGAGAAATCGTGCCGGCTTAAAAGACCCGAATAAGCCCATTGGTACTTTTGTATTTCTTGGACCTACCGGCGTTGGTAAAACCCATCTTGCAAAGGTGCTTGCACGATACCTCTTCGACTCGGAAGATGCGCTGGTAAGGGTTGATATGAGCGAGTACATGGAAAAATTTGCAGTATCGCGACTTGTTGGAGCTCCTCCAGGATATGTTGGTTACGAAGAAGGTGGGCAGTTAACTGAAAAAGTGAGACGCAAACCATATTCTATAGTATTATTGGATGAAATTGAAAAAGCGCACCCCGATGTCTTCCATCTTTTGTTGCAGGTGATGGATGACGGAGTGCTGACCGATAGCTTTGGGCGAAGAGTTGATTTTAAAAATACAATTCTTATTATGACCTCGAATATTGGGTCGAGACAACTTAAAGATTTTGGTCAGGGAGTTGGTTTTGAAACTTCTTCCCGCAAATCAATGAAAGGGACCTACGCCCGTGGAGTTATTGAAAACGCGCTGAAAAAAGCATTCACCCCGGAATTTCTCAACAGGATTGATGATATCGTAATTTTTGAATCGTTGAGTAGGGAAAATATCCATAAGATTATCGATATTGAATTGAGGTATTTGTTTGATCGAATTAAAAATCTTGGATATACCATAGATGTAACTGAGAGTGCCAAGGATTTTATTGTCGATAAAGGATGGGATGAGCAATATGGTGCAAGGCCGTTAAAACGAGCCATTCAGAAATTCATTGAAGATCCGCTCGCCGAAGAGATCATCAAACACTCCCTGAGTGAGGGTGATATAATTAAGGTAGATTATGAAAAAGATAAAGAAGAGTTAAAGATTGAAATTGAAAAGGGCAAGGCGGAAATAATGAAATCCAAATAAACAAAAACCGGAAGAAAAACTTCCGGTTTTTTTATTTAGAAAGTGACGGATGCCGCCCGATTAGCCAGCTCTCCTGAAAAACTTTTGTTTTTGGCTACGGTAGAACTGATTTTTTCATTCAAATCTCCTATTTCCGGGTTGAATACACTTACGGCTACATCAAAACCATTATCCCTGAAATGTATCCTGTTGCCGGTAACATCTTTGATAACAAAATCCTGTTTTCCTGATTCCAATGTTGATTCAACGTAATTTGCCTGTAGTTTGCCGGCCAGATCCTGAGTGTCAATTTTTTGTTTTTCCTTCTTAAAAAGATATTGCCCCATGACCAGAATATCTTTATGAAAGAAAAATAGCATGGTACACTGATAATTGTAAACTTTTCGGGGGTATCCTGATACAACCATCTTTAAATCCTCTGATTCAGGATCTGTAATAGAAATGTAATTGGGTTTTCCCAGTTGACTGTAAAAATCTTTATATGACTGCCCGGGAACATAACCTCCAAAATCAATCTTACTGGAAGTTGAAAGTTCATGTTGTGGTTTGAATTCCTTAAAATAGGGCAGAATATAATAAACCGGTTCGTAGCGGATTGAGGGAGGGTAAAGAATTTCAAAATAGTAACTATAAAACTTGCTCAAATACTCATAGCTAAACGATCCAAACCTTGACTTAAATAGTGCCAGAATAATTTTTTTGCGGTAATAAACGATCAGGAGGGTTGCTAAGATTAAGGCTCCGGTGACGTAGAGTTGGTTAGGTTCAATGTTTATCATATTTTCCGATTCTAAAGTTTAGTACTTGATTGACCTTGGGTTATGCAACATTAACAATTGCTAAAAACGAAAGTTCAATTACTTTTTCTGAGCATAAAATGCTCACTATATCAACTTTACCGAATCAGATTTTGACCTAATAAAATTTTTGTACGGAAACCTTCTCTTGCTTGTTTCCTAATTCGCAAAATTAATCAATAAAAGTTTTAAGAATTCATAAAATTCGCCTGAAAATGAGGTGATGAACAAAGAAGTTTATATATGTGCGTTTATATTTTTATTTTTGACGCCGCAAATTGATCATTTGATACTATGAAAGAGATTTTAAAAGGTGGTGAATTCCTGATCAGGGAAACCGAACCGGATCAAATATTTATTCCGGAAGAATTTGATGAAGAGCAAAAAATGATTGCTCAAACCTGCAACGATTTTTTAGAGTCAGAAGTTTTTCCGATTCTTGAAAGAATTGATTCACAGGAGCAGGGATTGATGAAAAGCCTCATACAGAAATCAGGCGAACTGGGTCTGCTTGGAATCTCAGTTCCCGCTGAATACGAAGGATTCGAACAATCTTTTGTAACATCCATGCTGGCAAGTGCTGCCATGGGGGCCGGTTATTCTTTTTCTGTTGCTTATTCTGCACATACTGGCATTGGTACGTTACCAATCGTTTATTATGGCAATGCAGAACAGAAAGAAAAATATCTGCCAAAATTAGCAACAGGTGTATTAACGGCGGCTTATTGCTTAACAGAGCCCAACGCAGGTTCAGACGCCAATTCAGGTAAAAGCCGGGTGGTGCTCTCTGAGGATGGCAAACATTATATCCTTAACGGGCAGAAAATGTGGATCACCAATGGCGGATTTGCAGATGTTCTTACTGTATTTGCCAAGATTGACAACGACCGTGTTCATAGTGCTTTTATTGTGGAAAGTGATTGGGAGGGAGTTATTATTAATCCCGAAGAACGAAAAATGGGAATCAAAGGTTCATCCACGGTTCAAATATTTTTTAATGATGTTAAGGTTCCGGTCGAAAACCTTCTTGGTAAGAGAGGTCAGGGGTTCAGAATCGCTCTAAACATCCTCCACATGGGTCGTATTAAACTCGGAGGAACGGTGTTGGGTGCTGCCAAAAGAGCGATCACACAATCTGTAAATTACGCGAATGAAAGAAAGCAATTCGGGCAATTTATCGCTGAATTTGGTGCTATAAAACATAAAATTGCTGAACAGGTTATCAGGACTTTTGTTACTGAATCGGCTGTGTACAGGGTGAGCAGGAATATCGATGATCTTGCGGCTCAAATGATCTCTGAGGGGAAAGAAAAAACGCAGGCAACCATTGAAGGCATTGCCGCCTTTGCTATCGAAGCCGCCGCACTGAAGGTGCTTGGTAGCGAATCTCTCGATTATGTTGTTGATGAATATGTTCAGATACTTGGTGGCATGGGATTTTCTGCAGAAACCAATGCTGACAAGGCGTATAGGGATTCCAGGATCAATCGGATATTTGAGGGAACCAATGAGATCAACCGGTTGCTTGTTACTGAAACTACCATCAAAAAAGCATTGAAAACCGGTTTCGATGTGGTCCGTTATGCCGAATCCATCATAAAAAATCTTGAAGAGGATGATGTAAAAACCCCACAAGGTAATTATTTCGATATCAAACGGCACGTTGTAAAAAATTATAAAAAAGTTGCCCTGCTTTTGATGGGATTGCTATCGAAAAAACTTGACAGAAACATTCTTCCAGAACAGGAAATTTTGATGAATATTTCGGATGTGATCATGATGATATATGGTGCAGAATCTCTTCTGCTACGCATCGAAAAACTTAGCGGGATTAAAGGAGAGGGTGAAATTGCCCTGCTGAAAGATATACTGGATGTGTATGTATATGATTGTGGTCAGCTCATCAATAAGTCAGCCAAAGATGCTGTAAATTCATTTATTGAAGGGGAAGAGCTGGAAATTACAACGGATAGAATAGACATTTTCACTAAGGTGGCTCCGGTAAACACGAAAGAGGCCAGAAGGAGAATCGCTGATAAAGTTATTGGCGAAAATCAATATTGCTTCTGATCCTACTGCTCATAAAAAAAACCGCATCCATAAGATGCGGTTTTTTTTTCGGGTACAGTATTATTTAATCTTTAAGAATTGCCTTTGAGATAACCACACGTTGCACCTGATTTGTCCCTTCATAAATTTGGCAAAGTTTAGCATCGCGCATCATTTTTTCAACCATAAAATCCCTTGAATAGCCATCGCCACCCATGGCCTGTACCGCATCGTTGGTAACTTCCATTCCAATGTCGGAAGCATATAATTTCGACATAGCCGAGAGCCTGTTCAGTTTTGATTTGTCATGATCATATGCCCAGGCAGCATACCAGGTGATCAATCTTGCCGTTTCAATTTTTGTGGCCATATCGGCAAGCATAAAACCAATGGCCTGATTGGCTGCGATCGGTTTACCGAATTGTTTACGGTTTTTGGTCCAGTCACGGGCCGTTTCAAAAGCTGCCCTTGCATTGCCAACACTGAGGGCTGCAACACCGGTACGTGTGCGGTCGAACGTTTTCATTGCTATGATAAATCCATAACCCTCGTCCCCTATTCTGTTTTCAACCGGAATTTCAACATCTGTAAAAATAATTTCATTCTGCACAGAGGCTTTTTGTCCCATTTTTTGCAAACGTGGTTTGAATTCAACTCCGGGTGAATCGCTGGGTACTAAAAATGCAGTTAAACTTCTCGATCCTTTTTCAGGATCAGTTAAAGCAAATACCGTCATAAATGTGGAAACCTCTGCATTTGTGATAAACCTCTTATGTCCGTTTAAAATATATTTATCACCTTTTCTGATTGCTGTTGATTTTATTCCCTGAACATCCGATCCGGCATTGGGTTCTGTTAAACAATAGGCAGCCACACCTTTCACTTCGTTGATCAGACCGAAATATTTCTTTCTCATTTCGTCGTTAGCTGCCAGGTAAAGGGGAGTGAGGGCCAGGGTATTGGCATCTATACAAATCCCAATTCCGATACAACCTGCGCCCAGTTCTTCTGATGCCAGTGCACCATCCAGTAAACTGTGACCGTGTCCTCCAAATTCGGGTGGCATCGGGCCGTTCATAATTTTTTCATCATACCCGGCTTTAACCACAGGCCATGGAAATTCAGCAAGGTCATCATATTTTAGCCTGTTGGGCACAATAAACCGGCTTGCAAAATCGCGATATTTCTCGCGAATTGCCTCTTGTTCTGAAGTAAGTTTAAAATCTATCATAGGTAATTTTTCATATATAATTTACAAAATCAATTTCAGTCCACAAAAATAGAAAAATAGCCCGTCAGGGTCAATACCATCTGTTATTCTACATCCGGACAATCATCGCAATCAAGGCTGCGGTTATACATCTGCATGGCCCGCAAACTCATTCCCATACTGCTGAATCCTCCGTCATGGTAAATGTTTTGCATGGTTATTTTTTTTGCAAGGTCGGAAAACATCATCACTGTAAAGTTTGCACACTCTTCTGCTGTTGCATTTCCGAGCGGCGACATTCTTTCTGTAAAATCGAACAAACCGCTGATCCCCTTAACTCCGCTTCCGGCTGTAGTTATGGTCGGTGATTGAGAGATCGTATTGATCCTGATTTTTCGTTCTCTGCCATAGATATAACCGAAACTTCTTGCTATCGATTCAAGGAGGGCTTTGGCATCTCCCATGTCGTTATAACCGTAGAGCGTTCGCTGAGCAGCAATATATGACAGGGCGACAACACTCCCCCACTCACTTATGGCATCATGTTTAAAGCAGGATTGCAATAATTTATGAAATGATAGTGCAGAAATATCCAGTGTTTTGGCAAAATAGCCGTAATCCAGGTCGTTATAAACTTTCTTTTTTCTAACATTCATAGACATACCAATCGAATGTAGAATAAAATCTACCTTGCCACCGAAAATATCCATCGACTTTGTGATAACTGATTCAACTTCATTCAAATTGGTGGCATCGGCCGGAATAATCTCAGAACCCGTCTTTTTTGCAAGTTCATCAAGCTCTCCAAAGCGCAGCGCCGTTGGGGTATTTGTAAGGGTGAAAACGGCACCCTCTTCATGGGCCTTTTCTGCAACTTTCCATGCTATTGACTTTTGATCAAGGGCACCGAAAATAATCCCTTTTTTCCCTTTCAATAAATTGTAAGCCATTTCTGATTTTATTTATAAAACTTAGTTTTCAATTATTTAATAGTATCCGGGCTGATTCAACAGTCGATTCCGACATTTTTTTCCCACTCATCATTTTGGCGATCTCCATTACCCGTTCATCATTAGTAAGTTTTTTGATAAATGTTTGGGTTCTGGTTTCGAGGTCCTCTTTATAAACCTTAAAATGGTCATTTCCTTTTCCTGCAATCTGCGGGAGATGGGTAATAGCAATTACCTGCATATGGTCAGCCATGTGTTTAATAATGTCACCAACTTTATCCGCAATAGCACCCGAAACACCGGCATCAATCTCATCAAAAATGATTGTAGGAATGGTATTTTTATCTGATAGAAGTGATTTGAGCGTGAGCATCATTCTCGATTTTTCTCCTCCGGATGCCACCAGCGAAAGCTCCTGCAGTTCCCCTCCCTTATTGGCATTAAAAAGCAACTTTATGGTGTCTTTTCCATTCCGGTTAATATCATTGGAATTGCGGATGTCAACTTTTATTGAAGCGTTGGGCATGCCCAAATTGGATAGTATTCCGGTAGTTTGTTTCTCAAATTCAGTAGTGATCTTCTTCCTTTTATCGGAAATAAGTTGAGCTTCTTTTTCAAGCAAACCTTGTGAATTTGCCAACTCCTTTTTTATTTTTTCAATTTCATTTTGTAATGAAGTGCCCTCCAGTAAAGCACTGTCGATCTTTTGGCTGACCATCATCAATTCGTCTACGTCATTTACCTGGTGTTTTCGAAGCAGGGTGTTGATCAGGTTCAGCCTTTCAGTAACTTCCTCTGTCCTTTCCTGGTCGAAAACTACATTTTCCTCGTATCTTGACAGGCCGGTTGCGAGGTCTTCCAAATCGATGTAGCTACTGGTAATTCTTTGCGAGAACTCTTTCAGAACCTCATCGAAATCTGAAAGTTTGGAGATTGCTTTGGAGATCTCTTTCAATTTTGGCATCAATCCGTTTTCGTCCTGCGAAAGTTGAGATGCCACGGTATTAAGAATACCTTTAATTTCTCCGGCATGTTCCAAAATCTTTTGTTCCTGTTCGAGTTGTTGGAGTTCTCCCACCTTTAAATGAGCCTGCAACAGTTCTTCACTTAAAAATGTCAGGTAGTCACGTTCGGCATTGGCTTTCTTTTCTGCTTCTTCCAAATCTGAAAGCCGTTCGGCCAGCAGGCGGAATTCAATAAAGCCGGATTTGTACTTTTTTACTTCCGGCAAAATACCGGCAAAACTATCGATCACCGAAAACTGAAAGTCAGAATCTGAAAGATTAAGGTTTTCGTTTTGCGAGTGTATATCGATCAGCAGGTCTCCGATCTCTTTCAGGATATTGAGGGTAACGGGTGTATCATTAACAAAAGCCCGCGATTTCCCCTGCGCATTTATTTCCCGGCGAAGCAACAAGGGATCAAACCTGTCAAGGTCATTTTTCACGAGTATGTCATCAAGCTCACTTTTGTTTGCGCTGAATTGTCCTTCAACAATACACTTAGCAGAGTTGTCCATTAAAACCCGGGTATCTGCCCTTTTTCCCAGGATCAGATCCAGTGCACCCAGAAGAATTGACTTACCGGCGCCTGTTTCACCAGTTATAACAGTCAGTCCCGATGAAAAGTCAATTTCGAGATGCCTGATCAGGGCATAGTTTTGTATAGACAAATGTAAAAGCATAAATATATCGGAAAATTGCGGTCACAAATTTAATAAAGTATGTAATACTAATTCCGCTGTGTGATTTTGGAATACTCTGAAGCGTTTGCCGGATCAATTTCTTTCATGATATTTTGTGCATCGGCCTGTTCACGTGGGTTTCCCTGTTTAAAGATATTGATTATCTCATCTCTTTTAGCATCAACGATCAATTTAAGTGCAAACAATCCGGGTTTGCTTTCATGAACATTTTTTAACAAATTCAGGCTTTGCGATATATTACTTCTCCCCTGTTCAACATTATCGGCCATCAGGTCGAGACCCTGTCTGTGATATTGATATAAAAAATCCCGGAGATCGCTATATGCATTATTGGTGTAATTTTCGAGCAACCAAAAGCGGTTTGTTTGGTCTTCCGACGAACGCCATCCCAGTTCAGAAGCATTTTGTGCTGCATTTACAATATTTTCGGCTTTTTCGTAAAAGGGGTCACCACCATATTGACTAAAGGTATCAAAATCAAGTGCGAGGATCATGTATAAATAATATGCAACAACAGAAGTTAGATTGGAGGAGAAAGAGTTTTCCTGAAAATCCATGGGCTGAAATTCAACATAATCAAATTCAAACTTTTTATCTGCATAATTTAAAAGCGGTGAATTGTAAGCTGTTTTATAAATGGGTCGGCTGGCAACCACGTTCAGCGTGGCTTTGAAACGGTCAGTTGAAGGTCGTTCGTTGATTGTGATTACCATACTGCATTCGATTCGTTCGTTGGGTTTAAAATCATAGCCGGTCCATCTTCTGTTGTTGATGAATTCGGTTAACTGTGTTTGCATATTTTCAAACACACTTTTGTCAGTCCCCTGCACCTGCTGAGAATTAACCTGGATATCACATAAAAATTCCTGGGCTTGTAATTGAATACTGCTGCCCAATAATAAAACGATGATTAAACCGGGGATTTTATTCAACATATCAATTTCCTGTTTTTATCATATCAAGAATTTCTTCTGCAAGATCGATGGCGACTTCTTTTTTGGTTTTCAAAGCAAAAGATTTTGTACGACCTGCTTTGTTAATAAAAGTAACCTTGTTGGTATTGTGCCCGAATCCGGCATTTTTATCCTGCAGGGAGTTTAAAACGATTAAATCGAGATTTTTATTTTTTAGTTTCCGGCTGGCATTTTCTAGTTCGTCATCTGTTTCGAGGGCAAACCCAATAACAATTTGACCCTGTTTTTTTTGTGCTCCCAACGTTTTTAAAATATCTGTTGTTGGTTTAAGCTCAAGATTGATAACTTTATTTTTTTCTTTTATTTTTTTGCTTTGTTTGCTCACAGGAGTAAAGTCAGCAACGGCTGCCGACATGATGACGATATGTGCTTCTTCAGCAAATTTCTGACAGTTTGTAAGCATTTCCTGAGCAGTATTTACATCATATCTCTCAATATTTTGGTTGTGCGTATTGAGGCTTGTTGGTCCGGTAACCAGTATTACCCTGGCTCCCATGTCAGCCAGTGTTTCGGCAATGGCAAATCCCATCTTACCCGATGAAAAATTTCCAATAAACCTTACGGGATCTATGGGTTCATAAGTCGGACCAGCACTTACCAGAACATTTTTACCGTTCAGCTCTTTTTTTTTTTTGAAAAAATCTTTCAGAAAAGAAAGAATATGTTCAGGCTCCTGCATTCTTCCCGGCCCTGTTAACCCGCTTGCCAGTTCACCGGTTTCCGGTTCCAGTAAATGGTTGCCAAATCCAACCAGCGTTTTTATATTCCTGTTAGTGGTCGGATGATTAAACATATCCAGATCCATGGCCGGGGCAAACAAAACCGGGCATTTGGCTGCCAGATAAGTAGCCAGTAAAAGATTGTCGGCAATGCCATTTGCCATTTTTCCAAGGGTAGTGGCCGAAACAGGCGCCAATAAATAAACATCCGCCCAATGCCCTAAATCAACGTGGCTGTGCCAACTCCCATCCCGGGAATCGAAAAAATCGGTATAAACAGGATTTCCTGAAAGTGTTGAAAGCGTTAACGGAGTAACAAAATGTGTTGCCATTTCGGTGCAGACAACTTTTACTTCAGCTCCTTCTTTTACAAGCAATCTTACCAAAAAAGGAATTTTGTAAGCTGCAATGCTACCGGTGACGCCCACCAATATTTTTTTACCCCTGAGCATGCAGCTTAAAAGTCTTTACTTGCCTGTTTCCGGGGATTTCTGTAGTAAATTTTACCGTTAATAAATTCACTCACAGAGATCAGTGTTGGTTTGGGCAATCTTTCATAAAATCTGGCAATTTCGATTTGTTCACGATTTTCAAATATCTCCTCAAGGTTATCCTGGGAGGTAGTAAATTCCTGGATCTTTTGATCGAGTTCTTCTTTCATTTCCAGTCCAATCTGATTGGCCCTTTTCGAAAGGATTGCAACGGTTTCATAAATGTTACCTGTAGGTTTATCAAAATCTCTGATCTTTCGGGTTACCGCTGTGGTATCTGCTTTTACTTTTTTGTAATCCATTTATTTTTTGTCTTAGTTATTTATCTCTTTCATTGCCTTTTCATACATGTAATTTACCTGCTTATTGTATTTGCTGTCAGGATATTGGGCAATAAACTTGGTGTACACATCCGTAGCCTCCAAATAACGCTCCTTTCGCTTTGAACGCACACTTTGATTGGCATAATTGAAATACGATTTAATGGTATAAAACATGGCATCTTCCCTGAATTTCGTATCGGGATAATCTTTTAGAAGAATATCAAAGGAGGTTACCGCAGCCTGATATTTTTCCATTTTCAGGTAAAGTTTGGCAATTTCAAAATCTTTCTTTTGGATCTTTTCTCTGAGTTCATCAATCAGTTCGTTACACTTTTCCACCCTGTCGCTGTATGGATAATTGTTAATAAACAACTGCAATTCAGCAATGGCATCACGTGAAGTAGTTTGATCCAGTTCGTATTTTGGTGATTCAAGGTATTTACAATATGCCGACATGTAGGCACACTCTTCGGCTTTTTCGCTCCTGGGATAGGTTTTCGAAAACCGGTCGAAATAGTAACTGGCCATGGTATATTCGCGCTGGTTATAATATGCATATGCATATTTATAGGCGATGTTTTCCGCGTCTTCGGTTCCGCGGTAAAAAGGCATTACCTGGTCAAACAAAGTTAAAGCTCTGAAATAATCTTCTTTCTCGTAATATTCGAGTGCCTTTTCATACTTTAAACCGAAATCCTGGCTTTTCTGGATTTTCTGGTACTTGCTGCATGAAAAAGAGGCAATTGCTATTATGCTGATTATTAAGCCTATGACCGTTTTTCTAAACATGGGCGCAAAATTACTAAATATATGACAACAACAAACGTTGATTTGGGTATATTATTTCTGTTTTAGGGTGCCTGGTTTGTTTTGGGTATGTTTTTCAAAGCCAAGTTGTTGAAAATAAATAAAACCCATCGTTAATATTAATCCAAATAGTTTTAGTTTTGCCGGCAGTTACAACATTAAATTCGAAACATTTAATATGGATATTTTCAATAAAATTGACAGCACGTTTGGTCCGCTTGGTAAATATATGGAGCAGGCTCACGGCTACTATATGTTCCCAAAACTTGAAGGTGAAATTTCTCATCGGATGAATTTCATGGGCAAAGAAAAACTTGTTTGGAGTTTGAATAATTATCTCGGACTGGGAAATCACCCCGAGGTCAGAAAAGTGGATGCAGAAGCTGCTAAAGAGTGGGGGCTTGCTTATCCGATGGGTGCCCGTATGATGTCGGGGCAAACCAAACATCATGAAGAACTGGAGCGCAGGCTTGCAGCTTTCGCACAGAAGGAGGCTGCCTATTTGCTGAATTTCGGATACCAGGGGATGATTTCTATCATTCAGGGTTTGGTTGACAGGCGTGATGTTATTGTTTATGATTCAGATGCACATGCCTGCATCATTGATGGTATGCGCCTGCACTTCGGTAAACGGTTTGTTTATCCGCACAACGATATGGATAACCTTGATAAGGAGTTATCACGTGCAACCAAAATTGTTGAAAAAACCAATGGCGGAATCCTTCTGATAACCGAAGGAGTTTATGGAATGGCCGGTGATCTTGGCAAACTTGATAAAATAGTAGAATTAAAGAAAAAATACAATTTCCGTATCCTGGTTGATGATGCTCATGGATTCGGAACCATGGGCAAAACCGGCGTAGGCACAGGTGAGCACTTCGGTGTTCAGGATGAAATCGATGTTTATTTTGCAACCTTCGCAAAATCGATGGCTGGTATTGGCGGTTTTGTTGCAAGCAGCCAGAAAGTGATCAGTTACCTGATGTATAACATGCGTTCGCAAGTGTATGCCAAATCGCTTCCCATGCCAATGGTTATGGGTTCGATGAAACGGCTCGAAATGCTTCAAACACAACCGGAGCATAAGGAAAATCTATGGAAAATCGTCAATGCATTGCAATCCGGGCTCAGAGAAAAAGGATTTGATCTGGGTAATACCGAATCACCGGTAACTCCGGTTTTCTTTAAGGGCGGTGTCCCGGAAGCAACTCACGTAACCAAAGATCTCAGAGAAAATTTTGATATATTCTGTAGCATCGTAACCTATCCGGTTGTTCCCAAAGGAGTGATCATGCTCCGGTTGATACCAACAGCCATGCATACACTCGAAGATGTAGAATATACCATCAAAGCATTTTCTCAGATCAAAAAGAATCTTGACGAAGGCAAATACAGTGCAAACCAGATAGCAGAAATGTTTGTCAAATAAAACACCTGCCGGTTTGTTTTGATACAATAAAATAGAATAAAACTCAAAAACAACGCCGGCATCTTTTGGTGCCGGCATTTTTTTTACAACCTGATATAAAACGGATGAAAGAAAAAACAAGGAGGAAACTTTTGGGCAAAAGGCTCTACGCTTTTTACAGGCGTTTCAGGTACCTCCGGTTTCTGAAAAAAATCCGTAAACAAAGGCTCAGAGAGCTAAAATCAGACGAAATACAGGAGAAAGAAAGTTTCAGGGAAAATATCAAACGTCAACGGCGCATCGAAAAAAACGCTGAAAAGCGAAGAGCAAGAGAGCTCAGGAATGAAGCAAGGGAAGAACGAAAAGCCATCCGCGAAGCGATCCGCCAGAAAGTCAGGGAAGAAAAACGTCTTGATAAACAAAAACAAAAACTGGAGCAGGAGGAGCTTCAGCAGGAGCAGGTCGAAATTAGAAAAAGAATAACTGAACAACAGGCACTCGAAAAAGATCTGCTTACTAAAAAGAAAAGCGACGAAAAAAACCGAAAAAAGGAACGCCGGCATAAACGGAACCGTCTGCGCCCCTATTTGATACGCAGGCGATTCAGAGAAATTCATTACAGCGTTAAAAAAATCAATAAGAGCTCATTCCGGCGATGGACTGCATGGTTTGTAGAAGTGGCGGAAACGAAAACCGAAAGAAACCTCTTTTTTAAGATCGCCCTCAACTCCCTGTCGATGTTTTTACTTTCCCACCTGGTAATTTATTACCTCGGCCAGGTGATAACGGTATGGGTCGCTTACACATTCGACTATGAAACCATCGTATTTTACTATAAAATTTATTACAACATCGATTCGTCGGATTGGACGAGTGATGCCGTTAAAATTCTTTACAGCATCAAACCCATTGCAGGTCTGATACTGGGTTTCATCGGACTGATCCTTTATGCTTCGAACCAAAATAATACAGGTAAAATCAAGTTGTTCTTCCTGTGGTCGTTTGTTAACGGAATGGTTTTGTTTTTCGGATCATTGCTTATGGGCACACTGTTAAACAAAGGTTTCGGATGGGTTATTTCTTATTTGTATTACAAGGATACAGGCAAGATGGTATTTTCAATCCTGGCCATTTTTGCGCTGTTTATCTCGGGAACTACCATCGGCCGCAGGTTATTGATATCGGGGAATTCATATTTTAATTTTGTTGACAGTCGTAACAGAAAGTTCCTTATAACCAGTCAGGTCATACTTCCGGTTTTTTTGGGAACAATCATTCTTTCAATACTGAAAATACCTGCAGAAGCATATTTTACAACGCAGGAAGAGATCACTTATGAAGTACTAAAAGTATGGACGATCCTGTTGTTGATCATTCCATCCGTAGTGGCAATGAATTCATATGGAGAGATTTATTTCGATGAAGCTAACCGTCGCCCGCGTATCAACTGGATTTTTGTTCTATTAGCAATGCTTTTCATAGCGGCTGTATATTATGTCCTTTGGGGGGGATTGATCATTACACCACCTGAATAATGGCTGTAAAAGCAACTAAGTTAAACAGCTTCCATCATTTCAAGAATTTTACTTCAGATTTTTTCCGCTTAAAAACTCCACCGGTGCGTATTCGTCAGTTAGAATTTCTGTATTTTCCGGTATGGTGATCCCGACTTTATGGGCAAGGAAACTATTCAGAACACTATCCTGACTGACAAAAGACGGAACCATTTGGCTTTTGATGCCGACGATCATTATATTTTGAAAATAAGATTTTTGCTCAGGTGTAGGATTGGGATATTGCACCGCAAAAGTCAAAACCTGTGGGAAAACACTTTTGTATGTTGCGAGTTCCGCAACAAGAAATTCACTTTTAGCCGGTTCGAGCGCCGAAATCACATTGGCAAACACTGCCCCCCCCTCATTTAGCGAATTGTAAATTTTTTGAACTGCTTCTTTCGTAGTCAGTTGAAAAGGGATAGTAAGAATCGATTTATAGGCATCCATAAAAACAGCATCATAGCGTTGCTCATTTTTGTTAAGAAATATTCGTCCGTCTGCATGGATGATATTCAAATCCGGATCATCCGGGAGGTTGAAATGTTTTTTAGCCAGTGCTGTCAATCCCGGATCAATTTCCACAACATCCAGCGTTGCATCTGGATATTTTTTGAGATAATCTTTCGGAAACGCATAACCCGATCCGCCTATCATCAGGCAATGCTCAAAACCAGGAACAAAATGCCTGACCAGGTGATAATACTTCAGAACTTCAAAAGCAAGTCCATCATCATTATCCGTAAACATGGCAGAACTGGTTTCATCATTCACTTTCAATATCTTCACAGGCCGACCGGTTGCCTTGTCAGTAGTTTCGTAAATCAATACCCGGTTATATTCGGTATCTGTGTCGATATATCCCGGTGATTCGCTGTATGCTTTAAACCAGAAAAATCCCGTAGTTAACAAGACGAAACCCGGAACAAGGATCAACGTTTTGTTTGCGATCATCCATATCAGTATAGATGAGAGCAATAGTAAAAGTATCGCGATTCCGAATATTACATTCAGAAAACCAAAATCGGGAAGCAGAAAAAAACCTGCAGCAAAAGTGCCGGCTATGCTGCCAGTGGTTGAGAGTGCATAAAGATTGCCTGTTCGTGAGCCTGCATTTTTAATTTTTTCAATGATGATCCGTATCGAAAAAGGAAGTACCATCCCCAAAAATATGCTGGCAGGAGCAAACAGGATTATTGAAGCAACAATTGTTCGCAATCTGATTAAGGGTACATATTTGGCAAGCCTGATCAGGATATAGTTGTTTGCGATGGCTGTGATGGTAATAAAAAGTGCCGCCAGGGATAGTATAATTGCCAACCCTTTTAATCCATCTGTTTTCACTGAAAGTTTACCTCCGAGCCAATAGCCGATACTCAGGCTGCCCATGATAATCCCTATCAAGGCAGTCCACACAAAAACCGAGGTGCCGAGATACGGGCCCAGAACCCTGCTCCCGGCAATTTCATAAACCATGATTAAAGCACCTGAAAAGAAAATTATCAAACTGATCAGCAGGTTCCTGTTTCTCATATTGTTCTACTGTTTAACCAGTTTTTTTGTAATGTGAAAATCTTTTCCCTCGATTTCAATCAGTAAAATTCCGGGTGAGATATGTGGAAGATCAATCCGGAAGGTTTGATCCGTTTTATCAGGTTTAAACGAATTGTTGCAGATCATTTGTCCGGATGAAGTGTAAATAGCAATTGTAAATGAATTGGTATTCATGTTGGAAAAATAAACCAGGATATGGTCTGTTACCGGGTTCGGACCCAAAGAAACCATATTTGTAGTTGATGACACAATATCCTCCTCAGAAAGTAAAACATCGAGATAAATCTGCTCATAATTTTGAATAGCAACTGATTCAAAAATTTTCTCGCTGTTCTCTGTATTGACCTTAATATCGTAAGTTCCTTCAAATACCGGCCTGAAAAAATAGCCATCCATTGGGTTTGAGACCATCTCAGAATTGTTGGATTCATGCCCCACCAGGGTTATGGTTGCTTCGAGTGGATTCCCTGACCAGCTTTCCTTTACCGTCCCGGTGAAACCATAGAGAGATTGTTTCATGAAGTTTAAGAAAGAACGGTAGTTATATTCCCAAAGATCGGGCAGGTTACCGGGAGGGAAAAGTTTCAGGGTCGAAATTTCGAGGGTCACTTCCCGGCAATGGTGAAAGTAATTCATATAATCCTGCCTGCTTCCTGAAGTGGTATACCATTGATAGCCGTTAGTGATGCCGTTATTGAGTTCGTCGAAGTAACCGCTGGGTGCATATTTATGAACTGTGTCGGCCCATTCCCTGCCTGTGAACTGCCACCAGTCGTCATCGGCATGCAATTGCGACCAGGTATCCCACGGATAGTTGAAAACTTCAAATCCTCCATGAAAATTGGCAGCCATTAAAAACCTGTTATCATCGGCCAGCTCCATAAATGCGAGGGTTTCGGGCTGGTATTCGTTGCCATCGGGATGAGGGCCATCTTCCGGATCATGAAAATTTCTGTTGAGATCAACATTGTTGGCATTATATCTGGTTGATCCGTACACTGTTTCATTACCTGAATGGTAGGTTCCGTCAGGGTTTGCAAGTGGGTTGATCCATATATCAAGATGGTTTACAAGTTGGGCAACCTGTTGATCTGTTGCGTAGTTTTCAAGCAAATAGTTGATGAGTCTCAACATCAGCACGTATCCGGCAGTTTCATCGCCATGCATGGTGGCTGTGTACAAAAACTGCGGTTCGCCGGGATCATCACCGGTATTGTCTGAAATTCTTGCAGCAAGCAGTTCCCGACCTTCAACGGTCTCTCCAAATGAAACGATGGTGCAAAGTTCTGGATAGTCTTCTTCAAATTGGTACATCATATTGATGTATGCATCATAGGTTGGGTAAAAATCCCACTCGTCCGTGTTTTTCAAAACAACTTCGCTTTTCATTACCGGGTTGAGTAAAGTTGAAGGAGGCTGTAAAACTTCAAAATCGTTTATTTGCTTCGAAAATACTTTAAACCCTTTTCGATTCGCATACGCATAAACCCACTCTGAATCTGTTTTATGGTCGATGGAAATACTTTTTCCAAGCATTGTAACATCCAATTGTTTTGAATTGGCAAACCTGAAATAAACCTCTCCCCTGTTTTCGATCTGTTTCATGGCATTTGCAAACGAAGTATTCTTTTGTGAAAGCACACCCTGACAAGTGAGGAAAATGCTCAAAAGAATAAGAGTGGTTGTTTTCATGATGTACTATTTTGTCATCTGCAAAGGTAGGTAGTTTTTGCCTTGATTTCTGAATGGAGAAACCGAAGGTCTTTCCATATTTTATTCCTGATGCAACGAATCGAACATGTTTTCCTGGAGAAGTTTATCCTGCTTTTGATGAAAAGAAAATATAAGACCGGCACTTACGATGGCTGTACGTGTTAATCCGTCGGCTCTGTATTCTCGGGCATGAACCGGAATACCGGTTGTAAGCACAAATTGTTTATTCTGCCCCAGCTTTTTATACCAATTAAAAAAAACATTGTATGTGATTCCGCTTGAGCCGGGCAATTGTTCGTACACCCCATTGCGTTTGATCTCATCTTTTTGTATCCTGTAAATCGGAAGAAATCCGAAATTGATCGTGCTTTTTTCGTTGAGGGTTACAGTTCTTTGAATCCGTAACATCAAATCGTCACCTCTTTTTAGATAAGCCGATTCGTAATATTGTTTATTGTCTGGCAGTTCCACCGAATCGGGATGAAGATATTTATTCTCATTGGCTCCGAACGGATGTTGGTAACCTACACTAAAACTCCATTTTTTAGTTTGCCAGGCCAAACCTGCAATAATATCATACGTTCCAAGACTGGATTGATACACCATCGGCAAGGGTTCACCGTCTTTCGATTTATCAGCATCATTGGTTTTAAGTCTGCCACCGGTAATAAAGGTGAGCCTGCCGGTTTCAGATTGCAATAAATGTTGAGAGACGCTTACCAGTAAGTCTCCTACCCCACTCGTAGTTGCAAGGTTTCCGATGGTTACATAATAGGGCAATCTGAATTCAAGACTTGTATTTTTCAAAATACGGTGCTCCAGAAACAGTTCCGTTCCTGCCACCAACGCTTCTTTATCGGCAAGACCCAGGCTTTGTTGATATCCGATCAGCAGACCGGTTTTATCACGACTGTTGTCTTTCAATTCCAGTGAACCAACCGAACAGGCACCTGCATCACTGCATCCTTGTGAATGCATGAATTTTACAATAAATATCAACGAAATGGAGAGGAATAATAACCGCATGTTTTCTGTTTATAGTCGGGAAAATGTAAAATTTCTTACAAAAGGGAACCAGTAATTCCTAATCATGTTCAACAAAAGGTTTTATTTTCGCAGAAAACTGACAAGCAATGAAGGTTTCAGGTTTTACCTTTATCAGAAATGCAATAAAATACGATTATCCGGTGGTTGAGTCGATCCGGTCGATCCTGCCATTGTGCGATGAAGTTGTTGTAGCTGTGGGAAATTCAGACGACGACACACGCAACCTTATTGCCGGAATAGACGATAAAATTAAGATCGTCGATACGGTTTGGGATGATTCACTTCGGGTGGGTGGAAGAGTTCTTGCCCTCGAAACCGATAAAGCTTTCGGAGCTGTAAGTAACGACTCCGACTGGGCTTTTTATATCCAGGGCGATGAAGTGATGCACGAAAAATACCTGGATGAAGTGCGATCACAAATGGAACAATGGAAGGATGATAAACGGGTTGAGGGATTGCTTTTCAAATATTTACATTTTTATGGCTCCTATGATTTTGTGGCCTCTTCAACACGTTGGTACAGCCATGAAATAAGGGTGATCCGCGCTGATAAAAGTATTTATTCATTCAGGGATGCCCAGGGATTTAAAATCGGAAACAACAGACGGTTGCGGGTGAAACCGATCGATGCTTACATCTATCATTACGGATGGGTGAAAGAACCCGCTGCGATGCAAAAAAAACAGGAGACCTTCAATAAATACTGGCATGATGACGATTGGATGGAAGAAAACATTGTGAAAGCTTCTGAATTTGATTATTCAAACATAGATGCTTTGAAACCTTTTGAAGGAACCCATCCAAAAGTGATGCAGGAGCGGCTCAAACGGAAAAACTGGAAATTTGAATTCGATTTTTCGAAAAGTAATATTTCCCGCAAAGACAAATTGAAAATTTACCTGAGAGATCGATTCGGTATTGATACCGGATATAAAAACTACCGGAAAATCTGATGAAATTCCGGCAGTATATCTATTTTTATTGTGGTAGTAATCTTAATGCTGAACCGCTATTTTCTTTACAATAACCCGATCGTTTACGGATATCTCCAGAAAATAAATTCCGCTTTCTAAATTGGAAACATCAATGATGGCTTTCGCAGCTGAAACAAATTCATTATAAACGATTTGCCCGGTTAGGTTTCGCATGGAAACTCCATCGATTGTCGCTTTTTCAGAAATAACTACAACCTTATCATTTGCCGGATTGGGATAAACATCAAAACCGGCTTCAAATTTTTCGACATAGGTTGCTTCCTCAACAACGATAAAATCTTCTTTTGTGATGGTGTTGCTTCCTCCTGCATTGGTTGTGGTAAGCGTAACACTGTATGTGCCTGCGACCGGATACACAACTTCAGGATTCTGAAGCGTTGATGTAGCCGGGTCTCCGCCTTCAAAAACCCAATCCCAGGTTTCAGGATTATTTAATGTCATGTCAGAAAAATGAACCGTATTACCCTCAATGATCGTATCTGCATCGGCAATAAAATCAGCCAATGGGGGTAATACCGGTACTTCACAACTGATGTTTGCCACCCACCCTGATTCGGTTACTGAATAGTCGCTGTGAAATTGAAATGTTAAAGCTCCATCTTCGTTGTCAGCAGTAACGGTTCCCGGTGAATCAGTTCCACAATATGTTCCGATCAGCGGAGAGTTTGTATTGGGTCCGTTATAAACCGAAAGCCAGTCGTAATCGCAGGCATCGTCAAATTCAACATTAAATGATGTAAACTCACAAATAACTTTTCCATTCGTTTCTCCGGGGAGGATTGTCAGGATAAAATCTTCATCGTTGTCATAACTCTCCTCCGCTCCGCCCGAATCATAAAAAATTCCTGTACAAGTCGTAATGGTAGTGGTTTGCATCAGAAACTCCACACTCACATTGATGTAATCTTCTTTTGTGATGGTTTGTGAATCGGTTCCGTTCGAAATCGTTAATGATACATCATAACTTCCCTCTTCGTTATACATAATATTTTCAGGGTTTTGCTGTGTGGATGTTGCAGGCGTACCTCCCTCGAATTCCCATTCCCATGAAACAATATTTCCGAAACTTAAATCTGTAAAATCAACGGTTGTTCCAATCGGAACGGATGTATTGCCGGCGGCAAAATCAACAATGAGATCACCGGGAACGAGCTGAACATCGAGCGTTGTAAGTTGCCTGTTTTCAACCATCACATTTTCGATGGTTTGCGGGTAATAACCTTCAGCGGAAAAAGTGATGTCATAAGATCCTTCATATAACATGCGGTAATATTTTCCATTGATATCATAGGTATATACCCATGAGCTATCCTGGTCATGATTTTCAATAAAAACCTCAGCATAGAGCGGATCACCTGAATTTGCATCTGTAACTGCCCCGCTAACTCCGAAAAGCGATTGTTCCATAAAGTTAAGAAGCGAGCGGTAGTTGTAACCCCACCATGCATCTAACTGGCTCTGCGGAAGCGTTTTAATATCACTTAATTCAAGTGTAAATTCACGGCATTGATGAAAATAGTTCATATAATCCTGCCTGTTTCCGTTGGTAGTGTACCATGCATAACCATTTGTTATCCCATCGTCGAAACCATCCATAAATCCGGAAGGAGAATAGAACTGTGCCGTATCGGCATATTCATGGCAAACGTATTGCCACCATTCATCATCGGGAGTTAGTTGCGACCATGTATCCCACGGATAATTACACACTTCGGCTCCGCCATGAAAATTGGAGCTTGAAACAAAGTGATTGTCTTCGGCCAGTTGCATAAAAGCGATGGTTTCAACCTGCCACTCGTTACCATCGGGATGTGGCCCATCCTGTGGATCGGGGTAATTTCGGTTCAGGTCAACGCCATTGGCATTGTACCGGATCGATCCAAAGACAGTGCTATTTCCTCCGTTATAGGTTCCATCAGGATTTGCAAGCGGATTGATCCAAATTTCCATATTGTTAACGAGGTTGTCAACTTTGGCATTTGAGCCGTAGTTTTCGAGTAGATAATTGATCAATCGCAAAGACAATATGTATCCGGCAGTTTCATCGCCGTGCATGGTGCCTGTATATAAAAATTGTGGCTCTCCTTCATCTGTGCCAATGTTATCTGAAATTCTGGCACAAAGCAGATCCCTTCCATTTGTCGACTGGCCAAAATTTACAATTTCGCATAAACCCGGGTAGTCTGCCTCAAACTGGTACATGATATTTAGGTAGGCCTCGTAAGTTGGATAGAAATCCCAATCTTCAACAGACTTAATATCAATGTTATCCTTCATTTTGACGGGAGTCAGCAAACCCGGAGCAATTTCTTTCTGAAAGTCAATCCCATAATTCAGGAATTGCAAAAATTCTTTTTTACTGGCATATGCATACACCCTTCCCTCTTTTTTATGATCCATCGAAATGGTTTTCGATAAAGCCAATGTAGTTTTAACACCGGGATCGGGAAATGAAAAATAAAGCTCAACCCTGTCGCCGAACAATTCGTTTGTTGTTGGATGTTGGGAAAATCCCGACACAAGTAAGCCACACAAAACCAACCATGTAAATAACGCTCTCATCACTTTGTATTTGAATGTAAAAAATTTAACGGGCCAAAATTAGCCAATATTACCTGAAAAACAACGGTAAATTGACAGCCCCGGACGGCTGAAAGTTGTACCTGTGCCAGTTTAACATAAAAAAGAAGTTACAGCTCGGAGATCTGTTGGCTGAGTTGATTGTAAACCCGTTTGTTAACCTTAACGAGGGGAAGCCTGAGGTTGTTTTTGGAAATTCCCAGGATATCGAGTGCTGCCTTAACACCCGATGGATTTCCATCTTCAAACAATGTATCGATTATATCAATAAGTTTATAATGAAGCTGGTTTGCTTCCAGCAAATTGCCTTTCATGCCAAACCTGACCATATCGGAGAACTCACGTGGAAAAGCATTGGCCACAACGCTGATAACCCCTTCAGCGCCAATGGTAAGCATTGGTAAAGTGATGGCATCATCGCCGGAAAGTACGGTAAAATCTTTGGGTTTGTTTTTGATGATCTGCATGATCTGGCCAAAATCCCCGCTTGCCTCTTTAATTCCGATGATATTTTTCATTTCGTGCGCCAGCTTTAGCGTGGTAGTCGCTTTAATGTTTACGTTAGTCCTTGAGGGAACATTATACAGGAAAACCGGAACCGGACTGGCAGATGCGATGTTCTTAAAATGGTAATACAAGCCTTTTTGCCCGGGTTTGTTGTAGTAGGGAGCTACTGAAAGTATCGATTCAATCCCATCGAAATCTGTTGACTTAATACAGTTGATCACTTCCTGTGTATTGTTGCCACCGATTCCCAGCATGATGGGAACACGTTTATTTACGATCTCTACGAAATAGTTGATAACAGCACTTTTTTCATCCTTCGAAAGTGTTGCAGATTCAGAAGTGGTTCCGAGGCATAATACAAATTCGACTCCACCATCGATGATGTGATTCAAAACGTTTTCAAGGGAATTGAAGTCGATGGTTCCGTAGGTGTGAAAGGGTGTGATAACAGCCACGCCCGTTCCTTTAAAGGGATGATTCATATTACTTGCTTTTAATGATTTTAAGATAATGCAGGGTTTGCAGAATAAATTCAGAGAACGAAGCATCCGGATCACTTTCGATCATCAGATCGAGGTATTGCTGATTTGAGGCATTATATTGCCCTGTTTTGAATTTTGAAATCGATAATCCGGAAAGGTATTTTGTAATAAAGTGACCTTCGGTGGTGAGGTCGATCAATATATCAAATGGCTTCAGGATAAATTGTTTGAGGTAGTCGGCTTTTGGAAATCCATACCAGTTTACCGATTTTCTGTTGAAATAGTATCCGGCATTGGCTTCCACACAATAGGTTGGGATCGTTTTATTATCAATGTATCCTAAAACCATTACCTTTCTTTTGCTGGTTGTGAGTTGATGTTGCAATTTTCTGACTTCTGAAAACCTCTTTTCGTTCGTTACATCGTAAATGATAACAATTGATTCTGCCTCCTCAATATTGATCACCCGTCTGTCTCTTCCGGTCTTTTTGAACCTCTGTTTAAAAATGAAATTGCCTACTGCGTAGCGAAGTTTATTCAACATCTCCCTCATTTGCTAAAAAATCAAAAGTAGTGAATCCATTTAGAATCGCAAAATTGAAAACCGGTTGCTTATTCACGAATCAGACCGTTCACGATTTTCCCAACAAACATCCTGTGATAGTCTTCATTGGGATAATTCCTGCTGATCAACCTGTCGAGGAAGTGATCGGGTTTAAGATCGTCAAAATACAATTTCTTACATTCAAAAACCAGTCGGGCCTCATTAAAATAGATGTTTCCCAGGTTGGTTTCAACAGGGTTGAGGCCGGTTTCTTTAACCTTATCATAATCCCTTCCTGAATGGCTTCCGGAAAAGGTTAGTTTGTTTTTATGCTTTTTTTCGAAAAATGTGAGTGTGAAAAAATCATTCTTTTCAACAAATTCTTTTGTAAATCGCTGGGGGCGGATAAAAATAAAGGCAACCGGCATGTTCCATAAAAATCCAAATCCACCCCAGGAAGCCGTCATGCTGTTAAAACTATCCGAAGTGCCTGCAGTAATCAGCATCCATTGTTTCCCGATCAGGTGAAAAACACTCTCATCAAATTTATTTAAATTGAGGTCTGTAAACATTTTTTCGTTTTAAGAAAGTAATAGGTAAAATCAATTACCTGCAAAAGTAATTTAAAACTTGAAGCCAAATGTGCCGATCATATTAATTAACAGGAATTTTACGATCTTTCATACGGGAGTTCAAATCTAAAATTGATTCAAGGAAAAATTATACTTTTGGTTCAGAATTATATATTCAGATGGCAGGAAAAAAACATCTTAAAATCCCGAGATTTTACCAGTTCAGAATATACTTCTTTTCAGTGATTCTTTACTATTGGCTTGTTTTACCATTTCTGCTCATCCTTTCAATTAAGTATGCCCCTGAGTTACGTGAGAAGGCTCAATTCAGATCACAAAGTGGCATAACCCTTTCAGATTCGCTGAGTAACCTGCCTGACTCCCTTCCGTTTGGCATGAACCGCTACCTCGAGGAGGCACTAGATTCCATAGTTGACCCACCCGAAAATTCCGCAGATGGTGAAAATGATATACCCCAGATCATGATTACACCGAGAGGTGTTAATTTTAATAGTTCTTCATCAGAGGCTGATACCAGCCAGGGAAGCCAGATTGGAGAGGCATTTAACCTTTTGCTCAACTTGCTGATCGTTAGTTTTTTCCTGGGTTTTTTATTCAATTTGCCGTTCAAAAGATATTTTGCCAAAAAGCGAAAACAGAGAAAAGTATCGCAACGGTTATTTAATTTTTGTAAACGTTTCTTACTAAAATCACCACTTATCAATGCAGGCATCCTTGGACTTTCTTTTCTTGTTACGCATGTTTACATGCTGGTGATTATGATGAATACAGATAGTTTTGAGAATGAACTCAACAGAACGCTTTTTAACCATCTTTTTTATATTTCTCTTACTGCTTCGGTTCTTTCGCTGATGTTTGTTTATTTCTGGGAAAAACACCGTGTTCACATCCGTTACATCGAGCATATTTATACCAAAACGGAGCTGCGTAAACGGATTTTTAAATTAAAAGTAGGAAGGATCAGGAACCGCATGTTTTTATCCTCAGCCATGACCACCCTGTTACCCCTGACTATTGTGATCCTTTACCTCTTTTTGAGTGTGACTTACCTGGGCGATCTCGATTATAAAAACTTTAGTCTCGAACAACAAAAAATACTTTTCGGCGACTTCGTAAATCTCAGGGAAATTTTCGGGAATCCTGAAGAGATGCAAATCCCATCCTGGTTGTTTTACATCAATGCGATCAACAGCTTTTTCATGTTCATTGGCATTTACAGCAGCATTTTCATTGCTTTTATCTATATTTTGTTTTTGGTGAAATGGACTACGCAAGACATCGTGCATCCCGTTAAGGAGCTGTTGCTAAACATGAAAAGAACCGGCAAAGGGGAATTAAACAACTTCAGCGTAGTAAGAACAAATGATGAAATCGGAGAACTTACCGAAGGATACAACGATATGACCCAGAAGATCGGGGATTACATTCAGAACATTTCACGGATGACTGAAGCATACTCCTATTTTGTTCCCCGCCAGTTTCTCGATTACCTTGGCAAGAGCAGTTTTGTGGATATTAAACTGGGCGACCAGGTGGAAAAAGAAATGACCGTGATGTTTAGCGATATCCGCTCTTTTACAAGGATTTCGGAACAAATGACACCCAAGGAAAACTTTGATTACCTCAACTACTACCTCGGATACATGGAGCCTGTTATCCGGAACAACAACGGGTTTATCGATAAATATATCGGCGACAGCATCATGGCATTATTTAGCGAAGATGCCGAAGATGCCATCAATGCTGCCATTGAGATGAGGATCAAGCTTTCGCAGTTTAACCAGGTGATGGATCAGTTCGGTAAACCGACGATCAACAGCGGAATCGGTATCCACAGCGGACTGCTGATGTTGGGTGTTGTAGGTGGAGAAGGCCGCATGGATGGAACGGTGATCTCTGATGCAGTAAACCTGGCAGCCCGGCTCGAAGGACTTACAAAGATTTATGGTAGTCCTATCATTATCAGCCAGGATACGCTGATCAAACTGAACAATCCGGCGCAGTATCAATATAGGTTTCTCGATATTGTAAAAGTAAAAGGAAAGGAAGAGGCGGTTTATATTTTCGAGATTATCGACGGTGATCCGGAAGACGTAAAACACTTAAAACTCGAAACCAAACAGCTATTTGCAGAAGGTATTAATTACTACAAATCGGAAAAATTCGAAAATGCATTAACCTGTTTTGAAGAAGTTTATTCGAAAAACAGCCACGACGTTACGGCAGGGTTGTATATCAAACGATGCCGGAAATTTATCAAAGAAGGAGTACCTGAAGACTGGGACGGGATTGAGACGGTTACATGGCATTAGAACAAATTGAATTGAAAAACGTTACATGACAATTATTTACAGTATATGAATTTTGAAGCAGCAAAAGAATACGTTTTTAACAAATTGAACAATGATTTGGATCCCGAACTGACCTATCATTCTTCTGCTCATACCACTGATGTGATTAATGCCGTTGAGAGATTGGCTCAGTTGGAAGGTGTTAACGGACGCGATGTGATTTTACTGAAAACGGCTGCTTTGTTTCATGATATCGGTTTTATCAACACCTATGACGGACACGAAAAAGCATCAGTAAAAATAGCCAGGGAAATTTTGCCGGATATGGGATATTCTTCAGAAGATATCAATAAAATCGAAGGAATGATCTATTCAACGGAAATTCCACAATCACCTACCAATCACCTTGAAATGATTTTGGCTGATGCCGATCTTGACTACCTGGGAAGGGATGATATTTTTATCATTGGTCAGCGGCTCCAATATGAATGGCGCAAACTGGGCATGATCCATTCATTGAAAGAATGGCATGAAAAGCAGCTTGAATTTCTAAAAAGTCATCGCTATTTTACGCAAAGTGCACGGAAGCTTCGTGAAAACAAAAAGCAGGAAAATATAAAAGAAGTGGAAGCCCTGGTTTGCCCAAAAAATTAATTCCTCAAATTTTCTGAATAAAAAATTCCTATTTTTGTCTGGAATTATAAATATTCCAAATTCAAAAATCATATGGACACAAAAATGAATAATATCATCCTCGTTCCCACCGATTTTTCAGAAGTATGCGAAAATGCTATGTTTCATGCTGCAGAAGCCGCCAGATACCTTAAATATAAGGTGTTGCTGCTTCATGTTGTCGACAAAAATACAAAGGCACAACTAAAGAAGGACGGAAAGGGTATCGAATCGATCGACGAAAAATTGGCCGGCATTGCTGCTGAAGTCAAAAACAAGTATGCCATCGATGCCGATCATATTGCTATGGAGGGAGATATTTTTACAACCATCGCTGAAGTGGCACATGATAATGGTGCAAATATGATCTATCTGGGTACACATGGCAAAGTTGGTATGCAAAAACTTACCGGGAGTTTTGCCCTGAAAGTTGTAACCAGTTCACCTGTACCGGTGGTTGTGGTCCAGAAAAAGCCCTTTGATAAAGGCTACAGGAAGGTGATCCTACCCATTACGAGCGACGCCGGTCCATGGGAAAAAACAAAATGGGCAGCCTTTATTTCGAAAAATTTTAATTCGGAAATACATATCTATCAACTGGATACACCAGCTTTGGAAGAAACCATTCAGATTATTTCAAAGCATTTCAAAGAAGAAGGTGTTGAATTTAAGATCATCAAATCCGATGGTAGCAACTTTTCGAAACAAGTTATTGAATACGCCACGGCCAATATGGCTGATCTTGTAATGATCATGACCAATCCCGACAAAGGTTTCGGAAAATTTATCCTAGGAAGTTACGATGAGGAAATGATTTTTAATACTTCACAAATTCCTGTGATGTGCATCAATCCGAGAAAACAAAACTGGGAGAAAATTTTTAAAATATAAAAAGACAGAGAATTCAGGTCGGAAAGCCGGGGCCGGGTGTCCCGGCTTTTTATTTTTTTCAATCAAAACCATGCGTACCTTTACCGAAATAAAATAACTGATCCGGATGCCGGCCATACGGTTTTATATTATCCTTTTGTTTTCATTTCAAAGTTTTCATTTGCTGAAAGCTCAGGAATATCCTGCGAATATTGAAGAGGCAAAAGCATTGATGTATCGTGTAAATGATTACTATTTATCAGGGGAATGGAAAAATAACGACCGGAACTGGAAACGCGGTACCTATTTCATCGGGTTAATGGCATTTTATGAAGCATCGGGAGATTCTGTTCTTTTTCACCAAGCACTTACATGGGCTCAGAAACATGGTTGGCGAACCGGTACGGAGTGGACATTTCCACCCAACAGGCTCACATGTTCACAAACATATCTTCAAATCTATTTCAAAAAACCGAATCCATTCTATATCGAACGAACCCAATCGTTTATGGATAAGCGGGTTGAAAACAGAGAACCTGCAGGTGAGCAGGGATGGGACTATGTGGACGCGCTGTTTGTAGGAACGCCCGCCTGGATCATGATGTCGGAAGCAACCGGCAACAGAGTTTACAGCGATTACGGGTGCAGGATGTTTTTTGAAGTTCAGCACGATTTATATAATACCAAACATCATCTTTTTTATCGGGATGAAAAAGCCAAAACTTCTCAAAAATCAAACTATGATCCTGAATTCTGGGCACGTGGCAATGGTTGGGCAATGGCAGCAATTCCGCGTATCCTGCAATATTTAGCGGAAGATCATTCACAAAGAGGAAGCTTTATAGATTTGTTTACCGAAATGGCATCGATCATCAAAGATCTTCAACAAGAGGATGGATTCTGGCGTTCAGATCTTCTACATCCCACAAAATATCCCAACCCCGAATCGAGTTCAACTGCCTTGTTTACCTATGCCCTTGCCTGGGGAATTAACAATGATCTGCTCAATGAAGAAAGCTATTCACAAGTGGTTGAAAAAGCCTGGAGAGCACTTGCAGGTATCGTTGATCAAAACGGGAAAGTCTGCTACGGACAAACCGAATCAAGAGATCCCGGACCGGTTGACAAAAGCGATTCGGATGAATTTGTGTCAGGTGTTTTTCTTTTGGCAGGAAGCGAAATGATAAATCTGTACCGTTCACGCGCAGAAAAATGATTAATCCTTTGCAGTTTTTTTCCCTCCCTCGAAAATATGACGGATCGCAAAAGGTCTTTTATGCTGTGATTCGAAATAGGTGCGCATGAGGAATTCGGAAATAATACCGATGGTGATCATTTGAAATCCTGCCAATACCAGCAAGACTCCCAACAGCAAAAGCGGTTTTCCCCAAATATCGTGACCTGCAATTTTCAGAATTAGCAAATAGAGGTTGATCAATAATCCAATACCAAAAATGATTAATCCCCAGCTTCCGAAAAAGTGCATCGGTTTTTGCATATATCTTTTCATAAAAACCAACAACGTCAGGTCGCTCATCACCTTGATGGTTCGGGAAAGACCATATTTTGATTTTCCATGAATCCTGGGGTGATGTTTAACATTCACCTGTGTTATCTTAGCCCCTTCAAGTGCTGCCAGTACTGATATTAACCTGTGCAGTTCGCCATACAAGCCGATGCTTTTGGCCATGTCGGCACGAAATACTTTCAGTGCGCAGCCATTGTCTTTGATTTTTACATCTGATGCCCGGCTGATAATACGGTTGGCTATGATTGATGGTATTTTGCGAATAAAAAGATCGTCCTTGCGGTTGGCACGGATCCCGGTTACAAGGTCAAAATCACCATCAATGGCCGTTTTTACCATCATGGGGATGTCGCTCGGGTCATTTTGCAGATCGCCGTCAAGGGTAACAATAAAGTCACCTGAAGCAAAATCGAACCCTGCCAGCAAAGCCGAACTCTGACCATAGTTTTTTTTCAGTTCGATTACTTTAACACGTGCATCCTCAATCGACCGAAGGTTTTTGATGGTATCATCCGAAGAACCATCATCTACAAAAATGGCCTCGTACTCAAAATCGGTAAGCGCAGCCCTGATCTGCTCATATAAAGGAATCACATTGTCCTCTTCATTGTATACCGAAATAACCAGCGAAAGCTTATTCATTTTTTAGTAAGTTGGAGTGCAAAGTAATAAAAGATATTGTCATGATTGGCAAAATAATCCATTGACTTTGTTATGAAGATAGATTAGAATTATGTTGTTATGTTTTTTGATCGATGGATACCTCCTGTTTTATACTAAAAAACCTTATGTTTCGGCATTAATATTTTCTCTATCTTTACAACACCAAAAGAAACAGTGGATTAAAATTCAAAAACAATGACAAAAGTGAAACTATCTCCCCGACAGGCAGCGGAGTTAAATTTGTTATATCTCAACGAATTAGAGAAGATCAGGCAGCGGTCTGCAGAAATTATTGCCCTATTAAAGGCCCTGGATCAACCTGGTGATGATCAGGCTGAGTCTTTAGCTCAAAAGGATGAAAAACCTAGTGAAACAGAGATACAGGAGCAAAAAACTGAACCACCCAAATGGGGTGAATATATCATGAAGTTGCTGAATGAAAGGCAAAGAGGTGTTACGGTGAGCCAGATCTATAAGTCATATATCAAGGAATATGGTAAAGTGATAGAGGATGAGAAGGCTGCTAAAAACCGGCTGGGTCAGGCGCTTCATTATTTGCAAAATACAAAAAAGCTTATTGAGGGTTCGAACCGGAAAGGGAAACGCGGCAATATTTACAGGCTTATTCAGGAAGCAGCTCCCAAACCAAAAGTTGAATCAAAGAGTACGTCAACGCCAGCAAAACCCAAAGCTACCCGGACTAAAAAGGCGACACCTAAAAAGGCAGAACCTGAAAAAGCGCCCGTAACTCCGCCAGAAGAAATGCCGGAAGAAAAATACCTTCAATTTGTGGAAGACACCCTAAATAAAGAGCGACGTATTCTTGATCGCAATGAATTCGTTAAGTATGCCATGGTCTATTTCAATCTCCCGTTGCGAAATAAAATTTCCACCAGGGGAAAAGTGATAAAAGCACTGAACTATATGACTAAAGATTCAGGGGCTTTAAAAAAGACCAAAAAGAAAAATCAAAACGGGACCTTCTTTGGGCTTACGGATTGGTTTGAGGATAATAAACTTATTCCGGAATATAAATAGTCAATTGACTTAGATAGTATTGAATGTATAAAAGGATATTCTTCAGAATGACCTGATCACCGTTCACCTGCCCTTCTTGTGAATCCTTTATGAATTTTTTTTTTACGTGATGCACTTTCCGTTTTTTTATTTGAATGGCCGCAACATTACACATCCTGACACATTGAATAAAGGATATAGAAAAAGAAGGTCATGAAATGAAAAAAGCCGCAAATAGTGCGGCTTCTTGTGGGAGCTACTGGATTCGAACCAGTGACCACTCACGCCTGTCAGGGCGGGATGCTCTGAACCATCATCCAGTACGGAATCAGGTCAGCTACTTGCCTGATACCGTTCCATCAC